>DATARI010000013.1:0-4334 GCA_036264255.1 Acidimicrobiales bacterium
GGGCCTCCTGGGGACCCCTCGAGACGAGCAGCCCTTGCTACTGGGAGGAGGCGATTCCGACCACCGGCGCGTTGAGTGGGTGTCCACCAATGGACCCGAAGAACGGAGCGGCACCGGCGGTGAAAATTCCCCCGTCGGCGGCGGCCAGCCAATAACCGGAGCCGTCCTTCAATGCCGCGACTCCCACCACCGGCTGAACCAAACCAGGAATGGCTGCACCGGGCCCGAAGAAGCCTTTCTCGAAGTCAGCCATGTTGTTCGGGAAGTACCCCGTCTCGCCGTCGGACTGGGTGATCCAGTAGCCGCCGATGCTGCTGAAGTTGGCGGCGATGCCAACCGCCGGCGGCCCTTGGCTGCACTGCGAGATGCAGACTCCCGATCCATCGAATGGCGCGTTCCCGAAATTGAAGATGCCACGATCCTGTGCCACCAACCAGTAGCCGCCACCTCCCTCGGTCAGCGCCATCCCGACAATGGGCTGGTTGAGGGTGAGGCCCCCGGTCGATCCCATGAATCGGGCGTTTCCGAACGCGAAGATCCCGCCGTCCGATGCCACCAGGAAATAGCCGGCGCCATTTGGCGTCGCGGCCATTCCCACGATGGGCTTGTTGAGGGTGAGGTTCCCGGTAGAGCCATAGAAGCCAGCGTCACCGAAGGCAAAGATCCCGCCGTCCTGAGCGACGAGCCAATACCCCTTGCCGTCGGGAGTCGCGGCCATCCCGACGATGGGCTTGTTGAGTGGGCGACCCCCCATCGAGCCATAGAAGCTTGAGTTGCCGAAGGCGAACACGCCTCCGTCCGTCGCCACATCGTAGTAGCCGCCGGACGGCTGAGCGGCGCCGGCTGGAGTCGGAGCCTCGTTCACAATGCCTATTGCCGGTACCAGAACGGCGGCGGCCCCCGCGACGGCGACCAGAACTCGCCGAATGAATGAGCTCATCGAATCTCCTCTCGAAATCCCCGCTCTGGTTGCAGCTACTCGGAATTCTGATCCTTCAAACCGGCCAAATCAACCTCTTTTGTGGGATCGGGGACGGTTCCCGGCCTGATCGCGAAGATGAGCGGCTTCCGACCGCCCCGGTCGCTCGGACGTCGGAACAGGCCGGGGCCCCATCCGGCCGGTACTGTGGCCCCATGACCCGGGGAGGGAATTACGCATGAGGCGGACCCTGTCTGCCATCGGGATGGCGGTCTTTGCGGTGTGCCTGGTGATCGCGACCAACCCGTCGGGGGCGGCGGTGGCGGCACCCACCGGCTCTCCACCCCTTCCCATCGGGAACATCTTCACCGGGCTGGCCACCGAGATCACGGCTCCGACGTCGATGCCACCGGGATCGGACAACTGGAACTGTCACGTCTCCGCCCAACATCCCTACCCGGTGGTGCTGGTGCACGGCACCATCGCCAACCAGGCGCTCAGCTGGCAGGCACTGTCGCCGATGCTGGCCAACGCCGGGTACTGCGTCTACGGCTTCAACTACGGCGCCACCTCGCTGACCTTCGGCCACGTCTTCGGGCTGGCCCCCATCCAACAGTCAGCTGCCGAACTGTCGGCCTTCATCGCCCGGGTCCTGGCCGCCACCGGCGCCGCCAAGGTCGACATCGTCGGTCACTCCCAGGGCGGGATGATGCCGCGCTACTACCTCAAATTCCTGGGCGGCGCCCCCAAGGTCAACCTGCTGGTGGGCCTGGCGCCTTCCAACTACGGAACCAACCTCGACGGGTTCACCACGGCCTACAGCCCGCTGGCCGCCGCCATCCCTGGCCTCTCGTTCACCACCTTCGGCGCCCCGTCCTTCGACCAGCAGTTCGTGGGCTCGTCCTTCCTCGCCGCCCTCAACCACGGTGGCGACACCGTCCCCGGGGTGAAGTACGTGGTCATCGAGTCCCGCTACGACGAAGTGGTCACGCCCTACACCAACGCCTTCCTGACCGGCGCCGGTGCTCAGAACATCCTGCTCCAGGACCAATGCCCCACGGACTTCACCGAGCACATCGGCATCATCTACGACCCGGTCGCCCTCCAGGACGTCATGAACGCGGTCGGGGCCGACAACCCGGCCTTCCGGCCCACCTGTTCGCTGGTGTTGCCGCTGCTCAGCGGCTGACTCCGGCAGCCGCCCGGCTCAACCCTCCCGTCGGCGGGCGATGTCGAAACAGGCGATGGCCCCGGCCGTCGCCACGTTGAGCGACGAGAGGGTCCCGTGTTGGGGGATGGAGGCGAGGGCGTCGCATCGCTTCCGGGTGAGGGCGCCCAGGCCGGTGCCTTCCGATCCCAACACCAACGCCACCGGTTCGGGTCCCAACGGCAGTTGGTAGAGCGAGGTGGGGGCGTCACCGTCGAGGCCCACGCTCCACACCCCGGCGGTCGACAGGCGCTGGAGGGTGGCTGGGATGCCGGGCACCAGGGCCATGGGCAGATACTCGATGGCCCCGGCCGCCACCTTGGCCACCGTCGGCGACAGGTGGGCGGAGCGATGGCGGGGAAGGATGACCCCGGTCACCCCCGCGCACTCGGCGCTGCGGAGGAGGGCGCCCAGGTTGTGCGGGTCGGTGATCCCGTCGAGCACCAACAGGAACGGCTGGCGCCCACTCTTGGTCGGTTCGCACAGCTTCTCGAACGACACCTCCTCCACCGGCCGGGCCAGGGCCACCACCCCCTGGGGCCCCTCGGTGCGGGCCACCATGTCGATCCGCCGGCGGGACACGTAGGAGACCTTGACCCGCCGCTGGGTGGCCAGGGCTTCGATGTCGTTGAGGATGGCGGCCTGGTCCATCCCCTCGGCCATCAGCAACGACTTCACCGGACGCCGGTTGGCGCTCAGCAGTTCCCGGACCGCCTGGCGGCCTTCCACCTGGTCGCCGCCCAGCCCGGAGGCTTCCGGACCGCGCTTGGCCGGTCGATCCCGGTCGCTCCCGGCTCCCCGGCGCCCGGGGGCGCCCCCTCGGTTGGACCCGTCCCGCCCGGGGGCCCCGGCTCCCCGTCCGGTTCGGGAAGGCAACGGCTTGCCGGATCGGGGCGGTCCGCCCCGCCCGGACGGGACTCCCCGGCCGCCGCCCCGTGGGCTTCCCCCCCGGCCCCGGCCGCCACCGGCTGCCGGGCTCATCCGATCACCCCCCGGCCGGTGGCGCCCGGCGCGTCGGTGACCAACGGCCGGAGCAGCACCACCGCGGTGCAGGCGATGCCCTCGGCCCGACCCAGCGCCCCGAGGCCTTCGGCCCGGGTGGCTTTCACGTTGACCGGGGCCCCCAGGACTCCGCCCAACCGTTCGGCCATCTCGGCGACGTAGGGGGCCAGCTTCGGCTCCTCGGCCACCACCGTGCAGTCGGCATTCACCGGCGACCAGCCCGCCTCCCCGGCCAGCTCCACCACTCCGGTGAGGATCTCGATGCTGTCGGCCCCCGACCAGGTGGGGTCGGTGTCGGGGAAATGGCGCCCGAGGTCGCCGAGGCCGGCCGCCCCGAGGACGGCGTCGGCGATGGCGTGGGCCACCACATCGGCGTCGCTGTGACCTTCGAGCCCGCGGGTGCCGGTCCCGGCGATGGTGACCCCGCCCAGCACCAAGGGCCGGGCCGGGTCGTCGCTGAACCGGTGCACGTCGATCCCTTGGCCGATCCGGAAGGGGCCCGCCGGCTCGGTCATCGGCCTTCCCGGTCGCGCTGGACCAAGGCCTCTGCCATCACCAGGTCCTCGGGATGGGTGAGTTTGAAGTTCCGTGGCTCGCCCGGCACCGTCTGCACCGTAGCGCCGAGGGCCTCGAGGAGACCGGCGTCGTCGGTGGCCTCCCCGCCTTCGGCATGGGCTGCCCGCAAGGTGGCGGCCACGAACGCTTGGGGAGTTTGCACCGAGACGATCCCCTCCCGGTCGACCGTCGAGGACACCCGACCGTCGGCCGCCCGCTTGAGGGTGTCGGTCATGGGGAGGACGGGGATGGCTCCATGGACACCGTCTTGATCGAGCGCCTCCACCACCGCGGCGAACAACGAGGCCGGTGCCAACGGCCGGGCGGCGTCATGGACGATGATCACCGACGTCTCTGCCGGGACAGCGGCCAATCCGGCCCGCACCGAGTGCGAGCGGGTGGGTCCGCCGGTGACCACCAGATCGGACCCCAAGTCGCCGGCCGAAGGGGCTGACCCATCGGGGACCACCACCACGATCCCGTCCGCCACCGTGCGGGCGGCCGCCACCGACCAGGCCACCACCGGTTTTCCATCCAAGGGGAGGAACTGCTTTTGGCTTCCGAACCGGCTCCCGGACCCGCCGGCCACCACCACGGCCCAGATCGGCCCGGGTCGGCTCAGGGAAGTTCCTCGTCGAGCCGCTTCTCGGC
>DATARI010000109.1:0-4424 GCA_036264255.1 Acidimicrobiales bacterium
GCTGGCGTTGACGAACCGGCATCCCCGGAACAATGGATTGGCCAAGGCATCTTCGACGTCGGCAAACAACCCGAGGAGGCGGGTCCGGGGGGTGTTGTAGCGGGCGAGAACGTGGGCCACATGTTGGCGACGGACCTCGAAGTGCTCCTCGAGGTAGGCGCGGACCAGTCCGTCCTTGTTGCCAAAGTGGGAGTAGAGCGAAGCCTTGGCCACACCGGACTCCTCGAGAAGCCGGTCGATGCCCACCACGTGGACGCCTTCTTCGTAGAAGAGCCGGTCGGCGGTGTCGAGCAACCGTCGTCGGGGCCCGGATTCCTGGTCAGCAGGAGCACCCGGACTCGGTGTTGAGCCTCTCGACCTCGGGGTCTGCATCGACGCCAGGATACCAGACGGATCTGTCTGCTCCGGGTCACCGCCACGGGTTTCCGCGCTGGTCCCCCGGTTGCATAGACAGATCCGTCTGCTACGGTGGTCGCCAGTGACACGCTCCGGGTCGGAACCGCGATGAAGGCCATCGGGCTCACCGAATTTGGCGGTCCCGAGGTGCTCAAGGTCGTCGAGCTGCCCGAGCCTCAGCCGGGTCCGGGTGAACTGCGCATCCGAGTGCAGGCGGCTCCGGTGAACCCGACCGACATCACCTTTCGGACCGGCGGCCGGGCGGCGCAGTTGAGCAAGCGGCCCACTCCCTACGTGCCCGGCATGGATGTGGCCGGCATCGTCGACAAGTTGGGAGCCGGCACCGATGGCCGGCTGGCCGTGGGCGACGCCGTCATCGCCTTCGTCATTCCCATGGGCCCGCACCGCGGCGCCTACGCCGAACAGGTGGTGGTCCCGGAGGCATCGGTGGTTCCGGCGCCGCTCGGCGCCACCTTTGCCGAGGCGTCCACCCTCCTGCTCAATGCAACCACGGCCCGGCTGGCGTTGGACGCCCTCGCCCAACCGGCGGGGACCACCGTGGCGGTGCTGGGTGCCGCCGGAGCCGTCGGCGGCTACGCGATCCAATTGGCGAAGGAGGACGGCCTGATCGTGCTGGCCGACGCGGATCCAGCCGATGAGACGCTGGTGCGTGGTCTGGGGGCTGACATCATCATCGGGCGGGGCGAGGAGATCGGTGCCGCGGTCCGCCGGGAGCTGCCGTCCGGCGCACCCGGACTGATCGACACCGCGGCACTCAATGCCCTGGCCCTGCCGGCGGTGGCGGACGGGGGCGGATTGGTGACCGTGAAGGGGTGGACAGGCCCGAGTGAGCGCGGCATCGTGATCCATCCGGTCTCGTCATTCGACTCCGCCACCGATACCCGGCTCTTCGATCGACTCCGGAGCCAGGTCGAAGAGGGCATCCTCACCCTGCGGGTGGCCGATGTCCTGCCGGCCAAAGAAGCCGCAGACGCCCACCGCCGACTGGCGGCCGGCGGGATCCGGGGCCGGTTGGTCCTGGACTTCTCCCAGCCGCTGTGAATAGTGGTGAACGCGGTAGTGGAGCCACGGCGACCCGATACGACTTCAATGACGACCACCGATGGCGAACACTCAATGAAATGCCGGCCCATAACGCGCCGGCCCCTGAGGGGCCGGCCATCCACCCGAGGAGCCAGGAACGATGCCCCAATTTGAGTACGACTCCACTTCGATCTACTTCGAGGAACATGGCCGCGGATTCCCGGTCCTCCTCATCGCCCCCGGGGCGATGGACTCGTCGATCGAGATGTGGTCCAACGCCACCATCAACCCCCTGGACCGCTACCAGGACGACTTTCGCATGATCGCCATGGACCAGCGAAACGCCGGTCGATCCTCCGGGCCGCTCGAACCCGCCGACCCTTGGGGCGGCTATGCCCGAGACCAGGTCGCACTCGTCGACCATTTGGGCATCGATAAGTTCCACGTCATCGGCTGCTGCATCGGGGGGTCCTTCGCCCTCAAGCTGATCGAAGCGGTGCCCGACCGGGTGGCCGCCGCCGTCCTCGAGCAGCCGGTGGGGATCACCGACGGGAACGGCCCCCTCTACGAAGAGCTCTGGCGTTCGTGGGGCGCTCGGCTTTCCGCCCGCCAGGACCTCAGCTCGGCAGAGATCGAGGAGTTCGGACGCAAGATGTGGGGAGCTAATTTTGTCGTCAGTGTGTCGCGCGACTTTGTGCGGTCCTGTACGACTCCGCTCCTGGTGCTTCCCGGCATCGACAGCTACCACCCCACCGCCACCGGCCACGAGATCGCCGACCTGGCCCCCGCCGGCGAGGTTTTCGAGCCCTGGAAGGACAGCGCCTACCATGCGGACCAAGGGGCGGCGGCGGTTCGGAGCTTCCTCCTGGCGCACACTCCGGGCGATCCGACGTGAGCCGGGGTGTCGACGTGACGCTGCCCGTCACGACGTCGTCCGGTGAGGCGAAGCGTCGAAGCCTCCCTCGTCCGGCGGCGTTCTGGCTGGTGGCAGGAGCGACGGCGGTGTTGACGGCCGCCTCGAGTGCCCCCAGCCCGCTGTACGCCGTCTACCAGATCGAGTTCAAATTCTCCGCCATCACCCTGACGGTGATCTTCGCCATCTATGTCCTGGCCCTGCTGATGAGTCTGCTCACCGTGGGGAGGCTGTCCGACTACATCGGGCGCCGGGTCGTCCTGGCCAGCGCCCTGGTGGTGGAGACGGGCGCCATGGCGCTGTTCCTCGGCGGCAACGACGTCAAGTGGCTCCTGGTGGCCCGCATCGTCCAGGGGTTCGCCACCGGCGCCGCCCTTGGCGTGCTCGGCGCCTATCTGCTCGATCTGCAACCCAGCGACGGATCCCGGCTGGGCTCACTGGTGAACAGTGCGGCACCGACTTTTGGTTTGGGACTCGGCGCCATTCTCACCGGATTGCTGATCCAATACGCTCCCCATCCGACCCGGCTGATCTTCGTGATCCTCACCGCGCTGTTCGTGGCGCTGGCGATCGCCACCGCCGCGCTCCCGGAAACCGTGCAACGCCTCCCCGGCGCCCTGGCCGCCATGCGCCCGCAGATCGCCGTCCCCTCCCGGGCGCGTCGGGCGTTCGTGGGGGCGGTTCCGACCATGGTGGCTACCTGGGCACTGGGTGGGTTGATTCTCTCGGTCGGTGGGTCGCTGCTCGCCACGGTGTTCGCCCAGTCGAACTACGGGGTGGTCGGGGTGGTCATCGGCATATTCCCGGTCTCATCGGCCGCCGCCGCGGTGCTGGCCCGCGACCTGGCGCCGTCGACCATGTCCCAACTCGGAAGCGCCGTCTTGGTGCTGGGGACGATCTTGTTCCTCGTTGCCCTCGGGTCATCCTCGTTCGCGCTGTTCGTGGTGGCTTCGGTGGTCGCCGGCGGGGGCTTTGGTGCCGCCTTCCTCGGTGCGCTGCGCTCCGTGACCCAGCTGGCCGAACCCCATGAGCGGGCGGCGCTGCTGTCGGCGGTCTATGTGGTCAGCTACGTGGCCTTCAGTGTCCCGGCTCTGATCGCCGGCATCGTGACCACCCACATCGGCCTGCGGGACACTTCGCTCGGGTACGGGGGCTTCGTCGCCCTGGTGGCGCTGGGCACGTTGGCGCTCGAACGCCTGAACGGTCGCCACTGACGACTCCGTACGATTTACATCCTTAGCGTATGAATCACTAAACATGAGAGGATCTCTGCGTGGACAAGCATCCGAGGGAGGCAGGAACCTCGTGAGCCGCCGGCAGCCCCGCGGCCAAGAGACCCGGGAACGGATCCTGGCGGTGGCTCTCTCCGAGTTCGCCAGCCGCGGCTACCACGCGGTCAGCATCGAAGACATCGCCGCCGCCGCCGGGGTCACCAAGGGGGCCGTCTACTACTGGTTCACCGACAAGGCCGACATCGGCCGGGACCTCCTCCACCAGCTCTACGAGCGCCTGACCCGCGACGGCCTGGCCGCCCTCGACCCGGACGCCGACACCGTCACCAGTATCCGCCGGGCCCTGGAAGTGTTCGTCGGTTCGCTCGACAGCCTGGGTGAAGCCCAGTTCTTCCTCCGCGACGCCTGGACGGTTCCCGAACTCGATTCCGGCACGGTGGCCGACGGGCTGGATGCGGTGGCGCTGCTCCGGGGGGTGCTGGTGGACGGCATGGCCCGGGGCGAGATCGTCGAAGTTGATCCCGATGCGCTCGCCCGGGTGCTGTTCGGTGCCCTGACCGAGGCCACCATGTACGTGCTGACCACCGGCAAGCGCGGTGCCACGCTGGCGGTCGTCGAACATCTGGTCGAGTCACTGGGCACCAGCCGGTCGACCGCCACCCTCGGTGCGGTGGCTGACAAGGACCGGCAGGGATGAACCGGTGCCGACGATCGAAGGCGTAACCCACCCGCTCGAGCCGCTCACCGCCGACGAGATCCGCACCGCGGTGAAGATCGTGCGGGAAACCGGTCGGCTGGACGAGGCCGCCCGGTTCGCCACCATCACCCTGGAGGATCCG
>DATARI010000022.1:0-5501 GCA_036264255.1 Acidimicrobiales bacterium
CTCGGGCTGAGGGATATCGCCCTCCACGGGGTCGAGCGCCCGATCCCCGCCACCAGCATCGGCATGCCGATCCTCGAGTCCGACCGGGTGTTGGATCCCATCTGTGGGCTTCCGCTGTCGGAATCCACCGCCGAAGAGACCGCTCGGGATCCACGAGGTTTCGTGGTCGCCTTCTGCTCGCCGGGGTGCCTCGACACCTGGCAGCGACGGCCAACCAGTCCGAGCGCCGAGCTGGAAAGCAGCAGCCCCGGGGGTTAGACCAACAAGCCCTGCCGTCGTCGTCGAGCGAAGAGACTGGCGGAACCGGCCAGGTCGACCTGCACCTGGCGCTGAGTCTCGAGTAGATCGTCGGCCCAGAGCATCTGGAGGGTCATGCGCAGTCGATCGGCCCGCTGCCGGTCGCGGGCGTCATCAAATGCCTCCTGCAGGACCGTATGGAGCACGTCGTCGTGGGAGGGCGGTAGTTCCAGTGAATCGCGCCGGTTGGTCAACAGTTCGGCAAATTCCTCGTACCAACGATGGCTGGCGGCGTACGAGTCTCGTAGCACCGCCCCCGCTACCGCCACCGACTCGAGCTCGGGGAGCCCCGGTTCCGGTCTTGCCGCCGGCAAAGTGGAGAGCGTGTACGCCGCCATCCGGATTCGATTCGAGCCGGTAAAGAGGTTGGCCACCGTGTCGACGGACACCACCTTGGCCCCGCGTTCGACCAGGAACTCCCGAAAGGCGTCGTCCAGCCGGAAATAGGCGCGGTGGGACGCCCGCTGGGCGGCCCGGGTGTCGACCTCCCGGGTCGACGTGGTCAACCGTTCCACCGCATCGGCCAAATAGGCAGAACTCTGGACGAACGCGTCGGAGAGCGCACGCCCGAGCGCAGCGGTGGCTCCCCGGGGCCAGAACAGCAGTCCCACCACGATGCTCACCGCGCAGCCGATCGCCACGTCCTCGATCCTGGTGAGGCCCACCTTCCAGCCGGTGGGGACGATGATGTTGAACAAGATGACCACCACCAGGGTGAATCCCGCTTGCCCGGCGGCAAAGGAGATCATGGAAGGGGCGGCGCCCGATACCAGCACGGAGAGGGGAAGGAGTACCCACAAGAGCACCGGATTGCTTCCGACTCCGATCATGATGGCCGCACCCACCAGGAACCCCACCGCCGTTCCCCCGACGGCGCGGAGGGCAGTCGCCCCGGTGCCGAGGGCATTGGAGCGCAGGACCGAGAGCGTTCCGAGGACCACCCAGAAGCCGTGTTCGACCGCGGTGACCTCGGCCACGCCCACGGCCAGGCCCAGGCCCACGGCACCGCGGACGGCGTTGCGAAACCAGACCGAGCGGAAGGAAAGATGGGAAACGAGGCGGCGGCCGAACTGACGGGACGGCGCTTCGTCGGGTGGGCCCAACCGACGATCTCCGGCCTCCTGGGCGCCGGCCACCTCCAGCGTGGCATCGGCGACCATCTCCGTCGCGATGCCCAGGGCTCTGGCCTGAAAGCTCGGGTCCAATGACGACGCGATCCCTCGACGGTGCATGGCCATTCCTCCGCTGGGGCCCGTCTCGGCAGTCGACCGCCCAGGATCACCGTCTTGCGCGATCAACATCATGACATCGGCATCGATCTCCCTGGCGATCAACTGGCCCAATTTGGAGTTCGCCGCCCGGAGCCCTTCCACCAGTGCGGGATCGTCAACCGGGTGTGCATTCCGATCGCAGACGAGGGCCGCGCTCAGGCGCAGTGTCTCGGCCACCGTCTCGACCACCGTTCGGACGGAGGACAGATCGGCCGATGTGCTTCGGTCCTCGGCGAGGACGGCATTGTTGGCGACCCATTCGACCCGCCCCACCAGCTTGGACAAGGCGACGGCTCCGGCCGCCGATCCGGTCGGCGGGTAGGGGGTCGCGGCGAACTGATCTCGGAGCCGCGTCAACTGCCGTTTGACCTCTGCACGGGCTGCGGGATTCGGCGCCCCTTCCACCAGGCTCATGGCCAGCCGCCCGACAGCGGACGCGGTCGCCGCCACCCGGCGCCGGAGATCGTCGTGCCAGGGAGTGGGCCAGACCAGCATGCAGGCGGGAATGCATACAGCCGCGGCGAACACCCAGCCGAGCAGGCGAGGGCCGACCGCCGACGCCGGCTGGGCTACGGCCACCGGCAGCACGAAGGTGAGAAGAGCCGCCGTGGAGGCGGTGGCGGCCTGCGGCGAGACGATCCCGGCGAACAGAACAGAGAACCCGACCACCGCCATCACCACCACCGCGGCAATCTTGTGGGTCGAGACGCCCGTGCCGAGAGCGATGAAACCGCTCCCGAACACGAAGAGCCCGACGTAGGACTCCAGGCGGGTCCGGGGCCGGCCGGGGAAGTCCACCAGCAGCAATAGGGCGAAGGATCCGAAGGCGCCGAAGAGATCGGTCTGCGTGTTGGAGAAGAGGGCATGGGTGAGGCCGAAGACCGCGGGCATCACCACCGCCGCCCGGACCGACCGCTTGACCGCCAGAAAGTCGGGGTCCTTCTTCCTCATCCCGGTGGTCAGGCTTGAACCGGGGAAGCGGACTGATCGATGGGCGGCGATGGTGGGCTCAGTCATCAGGCCGGTGGAGCCATTCATCAGACGGGTTCTGCCGGCCGTCGGCACGGATCCCATCAATGAACCAGTCGAGGAATCCCTGGAGACAGGCCACAGAGTAATCATGCCCCCATCGGCTCGACGAGACCCAGATCGCGCCGATCAAGGCATTTTGACGGCTCCACCGGGACCCCTCGTCCCGGACGGCGTTCTGCTAGACACCTGAGGATGACCGCCCAACCCAGGCAGAGACGGGCGATGGTAACCGGGGCCACCCGCGGGATCGGCAAGGCCACCGCGCTGGCCTTGGCGGCGGCGGGTTGGGATGTGGCCATCACCGGGCGCACCCGGCTGGCGGGGGAGGGGCGCGACGACTCCGACACCGGGGAAGGCCGGGCCCTGCCTGGGAGCCTTCAGGAGACGGCGGCGGGGATCCGAGACTCAGGCGGCAAGACGTTGGAACTGGCCGCGGATCTCCACGACCTCGCCGCCCTCCGGGAGGCGGTCAGCCGGGTCACCGGCGAATGGGGCGGATTGGACCTGCTGGTCAACAATGCGGTGGACACCAGCCCCGGGAGCATGGTCGGGATTCTCGAGATCACCGTGGAGCAGATGGAAGCCAAGTTGTCGGCCAACGTGGTCGCCCAGTTGTTTTTGGTCCAGCAGGTATTGCCCGGAATGCTGAAACGGGGCGGGGGCGTCATCATCGATGTGACGTCCCACGTGGCCACCGCCGACCCGCCCGGACCGGTCGGGCAAGGGGGCTGGGGTCTGGCCTATGCGGCGTCCAAAGCCGCCTTCCACCGGATCGCCCCACTGCTGGCGGTGGAGTTCGGCGGGCGGGGGATCCGGGCCTACAACGTGGACCCCGGCTACGTCGAGACCGAGCGTCAGCTCGTCAATGCCGCCGCGCTGGGCTTGGTCGGCCATTACTCCGGGGCGCCGCCCTCGGTTCCCGCCGCCGCCATTGCCTTTCTGGCCGAGGCGCCGGAGGAGATCGAAAACGGGCAGACGGTGCGGGCCCAGAAGTTGGCGCTGACCCACCAGCTCCACCCGGACTGGCGGGTGCCGCGGTGACCGGCCCTCCCCGGCTTCTCAACTGACGGCACCGGTCTCCTCACGCTCCGCCCTCGGGTGGGCGGGCATCACTGGTCTGCGGGTACCTTGGACGCATGGACCACGTTCACCTCGGCCGGACCGGCCTGCTCGTCTCCAAATTGTGCCTCGGGACCATGACGATGGGTCTGCAGAGCGACGAGGCCACGTCGGCTTCGGTTCTGGATCGGGCGGCGGAAGGAGGCATCACCTTCATCGACACCGCCGACGTCTACCCGCTGGGCGGCGGGCTACCGACCGTCGGACGGACGGAGGAGATCGTCGGAAGCTGGTTGCAGGGCAAACGGGACCACTTCGTCGTGGCCACCAAGTGCGCGGGGCGCACCGGTCCGGAGGCGTGGGAGCAAGGCAATTCGAGGAAGCACATCCTCGAGGCGGTCGAAGACTCGCTGCGCCGGCTGGGCACCGACTACATCGACCTCTACCAGCTCCATAGCCCTGATCCCGGCACGCCGATCGACGAGACCCTGAGTGCCCTCGACGACCTGGTCCGGTCGGGCAAGGTGCGCTATGTCGGCTGCTCCAACTTCCTCGCCTACAAGGTGGCGCAGGCCCTGGGGCGGAGCGAGGCGCGAGCCCTGGTGAGGTTCGACTCGGTCCAGCCCCGTTACAACCTGTTGTTCCGCCAGATCGAACGCGAGCTGCTCCCGCTTTGCGCCGAAGAGGGCCTGGGGGTCATCCCCTACAACCCGATCGCCGGCGGGCTGCTTTCGGGGAAGCACAGCCCGTTTTCCCCGCCGGAGGACGGCACCCGCTTCACCATCGGCAATGCCGGTGCGATGTACCAACAGCGGTACTGGCACGACCGGGAATTCGCCACGGTGGAGGAGCTCCGCAAGGTTGCCGAACGGGAGGGAGTCTCCCTGGTCACCCTCTCGGTGGCCTGGGTGCTGGCCAACCCCGCCGTCACCTCGCCGATCATCGGGGCGAGCCGCCCCGAGCAATTGGACGACAGTCTGGCTGCGGCGGAATTCCTGATGTCGGCAGAGCTGAAGACCGAGCTCGATGAGGTCACCAGCGAATACCGGATGGGAGATGCGGCCCGCTGAACTGCCCGGCGGGCCCCAAGAAGGAAGGACGAAGCCATGATTTCCATTCCTGATTCGCACCGGGACCTGCTCGAGGCACAGGTCGCCACCTTGGCCACCGTCGGCCGCGACGGCCGCCCCCAGCTGTCGGAAGTTTGGTTTCTGGCCGAAGGCGACACCGTGCGGATCTCGTTGAACACGTCTCGTCAGAAGACGAAGAACCTCCGGCACGATCCGGTCTGCACCCTCTTCATTCTCGACCTGACCAACCCGGCCCGCTATCTCGAGATCCGGGCTGACGCCATCATCGAGCCGGACGACGACTACCAGTTCGCCGAGAAGGTCGGCGCCAAGTACAACTCCGACTTGAGGGTCCACGATCAGCCCGGTGTGTCTCGGGTGGTGGTCACCCTGGCTCCGGTCAAGATCAACGCCGTCGATATGAGCGGTTAGCGCGATCTACGGCTTCACCGGCGGTTGCCGGCACCTCCGGTGACGGTCAGTAGCCGGTGAACACCCGGCGGAGCTCGGCGAGGGCGGACTCGGGATCGGAGATCGGCGGGGAGTGGTCGGGGTCGAGCCGGCCGCGGACCAGCCGGACGAACGCCTCAGTGGGCATCTCGAGGTCGGGTGACGCCGCCGGGGGTGCCGGCGCGAGAGCCACCGCATCAGGCTTCAACGAGACCTCCAGGTCGAGAGTGGGGTCGGTGGTCCGGATGCTGATGGTCCGCTCGGCACCGGTGGGCTTACCGGCGAACCCGGCGATCATGGCCATGGTGGTGATCACCACCCC
>DATARI010000192.1:0-3408 GCA_036264255.1 Acidimicrobiales bacterium
GTGTCTCCCCCCTGATCGGTGCGCACCACCCGGCCGTCGGCGCCGAGGTAGCGGTGGAGGAATGCCGAGGAGTCGGTCCGGGCCAGGGCCTGCGGGCTCGACCCAGTGGCGGCCCGCTGGCCCGTCGCCCGGCTCCCGTCGATCGACAGCGCGGTAATGCCGACGGCCACCGCCAGCACGGCGATGATCGCCACCACCATCCGGCGAACCGCGCCCCTGCGTTTCACCGGCGGCCGCCTCCCGTACCGGTCGTTGCCGGTCAGCGGCCGTACCGGGTCGGACATCCGGACGCTCATGCCGGCACCTTCTCGAGTTCAGCCCGGACTGGCGCCACCGACTCGGGTATCGGCTCCACAGTGGACCGCCGGCGCCCGACGATGGCCGACCACGAACCGACCAGCAGCACCGACAGGTGGAGGAGGGCGAAGGCGACGTTGTTGAGGGTGGCAGCGGTGAGGCTCTGGTCGAGGGCATAGGCCATGGCCGCCAACAGGAACCCCATGGCCAACAGGGCCGGGAACACCGACCCGGGCTGGGGCCCGTCGAGACCGTGCTTGGGGGTGACCACGAACCTCCCCCGCCGCCGCAGGACGACCAACATCGTCGACAGCACCTGCACGAAGAAGGTGGCGATCAACAGCGCGAAGGCGTCGAAGGTGTAGGCCCCGGCTCCGGCCACCGCCACCGCCAGCAAGCTGACGCAGAAGTAGGGGGCGAAATGGAGCAGGAATTGGTCGGCGGTGGCCCCGGCCAACGGCTGGGCGCCGAAGAAGATCCGGATCACCGGCAGGGCCATGTAGAGGACGAAGGTCCAGCCCGACAGGAAGAACATGCACGACAACAGGTACTGCTGGCGCAGCCTCCAGGGCAGCTCGGCCTTGATGGCGGCCGGGATGGCGGCCAGACACCCTCGGGCCCAGCGTTGCTGCTGGCTCACGAACGAGGCTATGTCCTCGGGCCCCAGCCCCTGGGCCAGGACCTCGTTGACGTAGATCGAGCGCCACCCGCGTTCGTGCATCAGGATCGAGAGCTCGAAGTCCTCGGTCAGTGACTTTTCCGGGAACGCACCCGCCTCCTCCAGGGCTTCCCGGCGGAAGAGGACGTTGGTCCCGCAGCAGAACATCGCCCCGAGACCGTCCTTGCCCCGGGCGATCCCCCCGAAGAACAGCGCCTGTTGGGCCCAGGCGGCCGAAGCCAGCCGGCCGGAGCGGGCATTGGCGTAGTACTGGGGGGTCTGGACGAAGCCGACCCCGCTGTCCTGCATCCACCCGAGGGTGGCTTCCAAGAACCGCGGCCCCGGGACGTGGTCACAGTCGAGCACCACCACGTAGGGGGCGTCGGTGAGGCCCAGGGCATGGTTCAGGTTGCCGGCCTTGGCCCCGGCGTTCCCGTCCCGACGGAGGTAGCGGGCCCCGGCCCGCCGGGCCAGATCGGCGAGCTCCGGACGGCCGGCGTCGTCGAGCAGGTGCACCGTGACCTCGGCACCCCGGAGGCCGACGGCGGCGGCCACCGTCGGCGCCACCACGTCCAGCGGCTCGTTGTAGACCGGGATCATGATGTCGACGGCGGGGAGCGGGCCCGACCACCGGGGGGCCGGCTTCCGATCGCGCCCGTGCCAGCAGGTCCACCAGAACCCGGCCGCCCGGACCAGGTTGAACAATTCGGCGGCGACCAGCAACCCGAACAGGACCGGGTTCCCGACCCGCCCGGACCGGAGCAGCCACTCGAAGTACCAGGCGGCCAGCACCACGCTCAGCGGCAACAGCAGCCGCAGCTTGGCCTGGGCCGCCTGCCACTCGGACGGGCTCCGCCAGACGGGCGGGTCCAGGCGCACATCGCCGGGGGTCTCCATCGGTGTGACCACACTTCCTTTCATCATTTGAATTCCCAGACTTCGACATTGGCCAGCTTCCGGTGCATGACCATCCGGTCATGGGCACCGAGGGAGGTGAGCGCCTTGTTGAGAACGGCGGCGTCGGAGGGCCCGTTCATCAGCGACCGGCTGGCCACCACATAGACGGCGTGGCCGCCGGTGGACTGGTTGGGCAGGGCGGCGAGCGGCTCCAGCACCGGTTTCGGCGCGTAGTACTGGACCACCTCCCGCAGGTCGACCGGGTCGTAGCTGATGATGTCGCCCGGCCGGATCTGTGCCTCCACCGGTTCGATCGCCTGGCGGAAGTCGTAGGTGCGCGGATTGGTGCCGTTGTACTGCTGGTCGATCAATCCGACCAGCATGGTGGCGATCACCAGGCTGGTGCCGGCGACCACCGTGGCCGTCTTCTTGGAGATCCCGGTTACCATCCGGGCGATGAGGACGAAGAGGACCGGCACCGCAGTGGACAGGTAGCGGATGTCGAAGAGGTTCCGCTTCACCGTCCCGAGGGCGAACATCACCACCCCGGGGATCACCACCGCCGCCACCAGCAAGGTGGTGATCCGCTGGTGGCGCCGGCCGAGGAGCACCAGGGCGAACAGCATCCCGAGCGGCCACATGGCCGCCATCAGGGCCATGGCCGCGTTGGAGTGGTAGCCCCACACCGCCCAGAGGAGGTTGGCGATGCCGGCGTAGATGCTGAGGTGATTGCCGCTCAGCGAGGTGGCGTTGCCCACCTGCTGGGGGCCGCCGAATCCCTTGCCGGCGGTCTGGTTGACATGGAACTGCTGGTAGGCGAACGGGAGCAGCGGGGCCAGCCAGATGATGATGGCGGCCAGGGTCACCGCCCAACCGATCACCAGGCCCCGCACCGGCTCGCCCCGTCGGTGGCGGGCCCAGATGAAGTAGAGGAAGGCCAGCTGCTGGACCACCACCTGGAGGGCCCCGAAGTACTGGGTCCACACCAGGGCGATGCTGGCCACCGCATAGATGACCCACACCAGGCGCCCGCCCCGGTTGAGGATCCGCGCCTGCGCCCACAGGGCAATCACCCCGAACAACATCAGCAGCGCGTACATCCGGGCTTCCTGGGAGTACCACACCATGATGGGCGCCACCGACCCGACGGCGGCCGCCACCACCCCGGTGCGCCGGTCGTAGGCCTCCTTGCCCAACAGGTAGAGCATGGGGACGACCAGGCTCCCGGCGATGATCGACGGGAGCCGGACAGCCAACTCCCCGGAGCCGAGCCACCGCACCGACACCCAGAGGACGGAGAAGTAGAGCGGCGGATGGACGTCGGTGGTCCGGAGGTTGGAAATCATCCCGGCGAAGGACATCCGGGCCTGGTCGACGCTGGTCGCCTCGTCGAGCCAGAGTCCCCGGGGGACGATCAGCCGGACCACCAGGCCGGTCAGCGAGAAGCCGATGACCGCCAGGGTCGCCGGTTGGACCACCGCGGCGTGGATCCTCGCCCACCGTTGGCGCAGCCGATCCCAGCGGAGGGCCTCGGCCACCCCCAGAGAGACGGTGAG
>DATARI010000207.1:0-1682 GCA_036264255.1 Acidimicrobiales bacterium
CGGCAGACGTGCTCCTCGACCGACGGGTCGATGTTGGAGAAGGTGCCGACGGCTCCCGACAGCTTGCCCACCGCTACCCGGTCGCGGGCGGCCGACAACCGTTGCCGGTCCCGGTCGGCCTGCAGCGCCCAGAGGGCGAACTTGGCCCCGTAGGTGGTGGGCTCGGCCTGCATGCCGTGGGTGCGGCCGGTGATGGGCACGTCGATGAGTTCGATGGCCCGGGTCTTCAGCGCCCGCACCAGGTCCCCGGAGGCGGCGATGAGCAGGTCGGCGGCCCGGGTGAGGGTGGCGAAGAGGGCGGTGTCAACGACATCGGAGGAGGTGAGCCCGTAGTGGATCCAGGAGCCGTCGGGCTCCCCGATGGCCTGCTGGACGACATCGACGAAGGCGGCGACATCGTGGTCGGTGACCCGCTCGCGTTCGGCCACCGCTTCGACGAACAGGCCGTCGACCTCGGGGGCCCGTTCCCTGCAGACCGCCGCCGCTTCCGCCGGCACGTCGCCGACCTCCACCCACCCCTCGGTGGCCAGCAGCTCCACCCGGAGCCACATGGCGAACCGTGCCTGGTCGGAGAACAACGCGGTCATGGCTTCGGGCGCGTAGCGGGGGATCACCCGGCCACCTCCTGGGTCTCGGACGGGTCGGATCGTGGGGGTTCGATGGTGCCGGCCAGCCATTCGGGGGCGGCGATATCGGAGCGGTGGCGCATGCCCGGCCAGCGGATGTAGGACACCCGCCGGTAGGCCCGGGTCCTCGCCTCCTCGATGGTGGCGCCGACGCCCACCACCCCGAGCACCCGGCCGCCGGAGGTGATCACCGAGCCGCCAGCCGAACCCCCCACCGCGGTCCCGGCATGGAGGACGGAGGCGACTCCTCGGCCCTCGTGCCCGACGATCACGTCCCCGGTGCGGGGCGCCTCGGGGTAACCCTCGGAGGCCAGCACCACGCAGACGGCGGCGTCATCGATGAACTGGGGCACCGTGTGCAGTTCACCCGCAGCCGCCTCGGCCAGCAGGGCGGTGAGGTCGCCGTCCAGCCGGGGCAGCACCACCTGGGTCTCGGGGTCGCCGAAGCGCACGTTGAACTCGAGCACCTTCGGGCCGTCGGCGGTGAGCATGAGACCGGCGTAGAGCACCCCGCGGTAGTCGATCCCCCGGGCCCGGAGGGCGGCCACCAGCGGGGCCACCGCCTGCTCGACCAGCTCGGAGGCCAGCTCGTCATCCACGAACGGCACCGGTGAGTACGCCCCCATGCCCCCGGTGTTCGGGCCCGAGTCACCGTCACCCAACCGCTTGAAGTCCTGGGCCGGGGCCAGGGCGGCCAACCGCTCACCGTCACAGAGCACCAGCAGCGAGCACTCGACGCCGATCAAGCCCTCCTCGATCACCACCAGGCGGCCGGCGTCCCCGAAGGACGCACCGGACAGCTTGGCGTCGATGTCGGCGTCCGCCTCCTCCAACGACTCGGTGACCAGCACGCCCTTCCCGGCGGCCAGGCCGTCGGTCTTGATCACCCACGGACCGGGGAGCTGGCGGAGGAACGCCTTGGCTTCCTCCGGGCGGGCGAACACCCCGAACCGGGCGGTCGGGACCCCTGCCTCGTCCAGCATCTCCTTCATGAACGCCTTGGACCCTTCCAGTTGGGCCCCGTCGGCCCCCGGACCGAAGACCAGTCGACCGGCC
>DATARI010000249.1:0-5394 GCA_036264255.1 Acidimicrobiales bacterium
CCCGCCCGGCCCTGCCGGTCGCCGAGGTCGTGCGGGTCGTCCGGGGTGAGGGAGCCGTCGTGTGGGACGACCGCGGGCGCCGCTACGTCGACGCTTTGGCCAGCCTCTGGTACTGCCAGGTCGGCCACGGGAGAACCGAGATCGCCGAGGCCGTCGCCCACCAGATGGGCACCTTGGGCGGCTTCCACACCTTCGACCGGTACACCAACCCGACCACCGATGCCCTGGCCGACCGGCTGGTCGGCTTGGCCCCCATGCCGGACACCCGGGTGTTCTTCACCTCGGGCGGATCCGAGTCAGTGGAGACGGCGATCAAGCTGGCCCGGTTCGCCCAGGTTCGCGCCGGGCACCCCGAGCGCACCGTCATCGTGAGCCGGCAGCCCTCGTACCACGGGGTCACCTCCGCGGCGATGACCGCCTCGGGGGTGCCTTCCAACCAGGAGGGCGTCGGGCCGCTACTGCCCGACGTCATCCGGGTCCCCTACGACGACCTCGACGCCATTGATGCGCTGCCGGCGGTGCAGGAGGGACGGGTTGCCGCCATCCTCGCCGAGCCGGTGGTCGGGGCCGGGGGGGTCTGGCCCGCCCCCGACGGCTACCTGGCCGGACTCCGCCAGCGCTCCGACGCGCTCGGCGCCTACCTCATCTTCGACGAGGTGATCTGTGCCTTCGGGCGCCTCGGCTCGTGGTGGGGCGCCGAGTTCGCCGGCGTGCGTCCCGACCTCATCACCTTCGCCAAAGGGGTGACGTCCGGCTATCTGCCCCTCGGCGGCGTCCTGGTCGGCCCCGCCGTCCGGGGTCCGTTGGAGGACGACCCGGCCACCGTGCTCCGCCATGGCTACACCTACAGCGGCCATCCGAGCTGTGCGGCGGCGGCGATGGCCAACTTGGACATCTTGGAGCGCGAGCGACTGCTCGGTTCCGCCGACCGGATCGCCGCCACCCTGGGGGCCGGGCTGAGGACCCTGGTGGATGGCGAGGCGGTGGTCGAGGTGCGCGGGACCATGGGGGTCTGGGCGCTCGGGCTCGGCACCGGCACCGACGCCACCGCCGTGCGCGATGCGTTGTTGACCCACGGGATCATCGCCCGGCCGATCGGCAATGCCACCGTGGCCTTCTGCCCATCGTTGGTCATGACCGACGGACAGATGGAAGAGTGCGTCGAGGGGGCCCGCCGGGCGGTGGCCGAGGTAGCCGGTGGCGCGCCGCGAGGCGGACCCGTACCCAGCTCGGACCTGAGGCCGGCCGCGACACGGTGACAGCGTCGAGTGGAGTACGGCGGATCATCCTTCTCACCCTCGGATGGGAAGAACTGCCGAAGTCCTGGTCGGTTTACGGCACTCCACCCGAGGAGCGCCTCCGGGAGCCGGTCCCCGGCGTGCTCCTCGAGTGCGACGGCGGCTGGATGCTCCTGGACACCGGCTTCAACCCCGCCCTCATCCGGGACCCCGCGCTCTACCGGCGGTTTCATGGCCGGAATCACGACATCCAGGCCATCCTGCCCGGACCCGGCGAGCCGCTCGAAGCCGCCATCGACGAGGTCGGACTGGCGCTGGAGGACATCCAGGCGGTCGCCGTTTCCCATCTGCACAACGACCACGCCGGCGGGTTGCGACACTTCGCCGACCGGGTCCCGATCCACGCCCAACGGGCCGAGTTGGACTACGGGTTGAGCGACCATCCCGAGCCCGAGCACCATGGCATCTTCCGGGTGGACTTCGACGATCCGGGCCTGGACTGGCGTTTGGCCGACGGGGACGTCGAGATCGCCCCGGGGGTCACCGCGGTGCTGACCGCCGGCCACACCCCGGGACACCAGAGCTTCATGGTGGAGATCGACGAGTCCGCCGGAGGTGGAGGCTACGTGTTCGCCTTCGATGCCGCCGACCTGACCGAGAACATCGAGAAGGAACTCCCGGTGGGCGGCTTCATCAACTGCGAGGCGGCCGACACCGTCGAGCCGATCCGACGGCTGAAGGCCCTGGCCGCCGAACGGGGCTTTCAGCTGGTGCCCGGGCACGACCCCGAAGTTTGGCCGGCCACCACCGCGGCGTTGGCGGAACGATGGCCGAGCGAGCGCCCATCGTGAACGGCACCGATCCCGCCGCCTTCCGTCTTCCCGCCGAGCCGGGCACCGTCCACTGGGGCTACTTCGACCAAGACCTCGAACCCGTCCTCACCGTCCCATCCGGCGCCATCATCTCTGTCGAGGCCATCACCCACCATGCTGGGGACGCCCCCGACCTCCTGATGGACGAACCGATCAGCCGGCTGTTCGAGAAGGTCACCGACCGAGGGCCGGGGCCCCACATCCTCACCGGGCCGATCGCGGTGAGGGGCGCCCGCCCCGGCGATGTCCTGGAGGTCCGGATCCTGTCCCTCGAACCCCGGATCGACTTCGGGTCCAACCTGGCGGCTCATTGGGGACACCTCTACGGCGACTTCGGGAAGGAACGGGTGACGGTCTGGTCCATCGACCGTCAACTCATGACGGCACAGGCCATCTTCGCCTACGACTGGAAGACCACGCCGCTCGCCAACTCCCCCGGGACGCTGGTCCCCCCCGGGTCGGTGACCCGGAAGGCGGCCCTGGCCGACGTGGTCGTCCCCCTCCGTCCCCACCTCGGGACCATGGGCGTCGCCCCGGCTACGCCGGGCCGTCACAGCAGTGTTCCCCCCGGGGTGCACGGAGGCAACGTCGACAACTGGCGGGCGGGGCCGGGGACGAGCATGCATTACCCCGTCGCCCGACCCGGGGCGCTGCTCTCCCTCGGTGATCCCCACCTGTCCCAGGGCGACGGGGAGATCAGCGGGACAGCACTGGAAGCCTCGCTCGATGTGGTCATCCAGGTCCGGATTCGGCGTGACCTTCCCTTCGATGTCCCGGTGCTGGAGACGCCCACCCACTGGTACGTCCACGGGTTCGGAGACAATCTCGACGAGGCGATGGCCGACGCCGCCCGAGGTCAACTCCGGTTCTTGAACCGGCTCTTCGGGCTCAGCGCCGACGACGCCTACTCGCTGACGAGCGTGGGGGGTGACTTCGCCGTCACCCAGGTGGTGGACCAGCGCCAGGGGGTGCATGCCGGCATCGCCAAGTCCATCGTCGCCGGCCGTCCATGAGCGCCTCCCCGGACGCGGGACCGGAAGCTCCCATCGAATCCTGGACCTTCCCGCCCGGGCTCGGCGTCCCCCGGCCCGCCGGCTCCTACGCCCATGCCACCGCCTTGGGCTCGACCCTGTATGTCACCGGCCAGCTCCCCGTCGACCCGTCCACCGACCGGCTGGTCGACGGGGACATCATCGCCCAGACCGACGCGGTGATGACCAACCTCGCCCGGGTGTTGGAACTCGCCGGCTCCTCCCTCGCCCTGGTCGTCCAAGCCCGGTCGTTCCTCCGATTCGCCGACGACTTCCCCGCCTACGACCAGGCCTACCGGGCGTGGTTCCCGCTCCGGCTACCCAGCCGTACCACCGTGGTGGTCTCCGGGTTCGCCATCCCCGACGCGTTGGTGGAGATCGATCTGGTGGCCCACCGGCTCTCCCCGGGGTGAGCCGGTGACCGTGGACCTGACCGTCACCGGAGGGTTGGTGCTCGACGGCGGCCTCGTACGGCCGGCGGACGTGGTGGTCGACGATGGGAGGATCGCCGCCGTCGTCCCGCCCGGGGAGGCGCCCACCGCCCACCAGACGATCGAGGCCGATGGCCTTCATGTCCTCCCCGGGCTGGTGGATGCCCACGTCCATTTCGACGAACCCGGGCGGGCCGACTGGGAAGGATGGGCCTCGGGCAGCCTGGCGGCGGCGGCCGGCGGGGTTACCACCGTGGTGGACATGCCGATTGATTCGGACCCACCGGTGGTCGACGCCGACTCCTTCCGGGCGAAGGTGGCCGCCGCCTCGGCCGGATCCCTTGTCGACTTCGGGCTGTGGGCCGGCCTGGTACCCGGCAGCCTGGCCCAACTCGATGCCATGGCCGAGCTCGGGGCGGTGGGCTACAAGGCGTTCGCCTGCGACAGCGGTTGGGAGTCATTCCCCCCGGCCGGCCCCGGGACGGTGGCAGCGGGAATGGTATCGGCGGCGCCCCGGGATCTGGTGGTGGCCCTCCACGCCGAGGACCCCGCCGTACTGGCCGAAGAGCCGTCTCGTCCGCCTCGGGCCGAGATGGTCGCGGTCGAATGGGCTGCCCGGCTGGCCGCGGAGGCGGGAGGCCGGCTGCACATCGTCCATGTCTCGGCCGCCGCCGCTGTCGACGAGGCGGCCCGCTGGCCCGGCGTCACCACCGAGACCTGTCCCCACTACCTGGTGCTGGACGACGATGATGTGGCGGCGATCGGGACCGCCGCGTTGGTCACGCCCCCCATTCGGGACGCCGCCAACCGGGACCTCCTGTGGCAGGCGGTCACCGACGGACGGGTCGCCTGCATCGCCTCCGACCACTCACCCTGTCCCCCCGGCCTGAAGGAGGGAGACCACCCCTTCGCCGGGATCGCCGGGGTGGAGACCGGGCTGTCGCTACTGCTGGCTACCGGGAGGCTTCCCCTCCCCCGGCTGGTCGGGCTGATGACCGCCGCCGCCACGCTGCTCCGGCTGCACCAAAAGGGTTCGATCGCCGCCGGCTACGACGCCGACATCGTCCTGTTCGATCCGGACGCCCAATGGCGGCTCCAGCCGAGTTCGCTCCACAACCGGCACCGCCTCACCCCGTTCACCGGTCGCCCGATGGCCGGGCGGGTCCACCGGACGCTGGTAGGCGGCCGTACCGTCTTCGCCGACGGGTCAGCGGCATCCGACCCGCAGGGGTCCCAGGTGCGGCCATCACCCGCGCCTCGTCCACCTCTTGGTTAGGCATTCCCCTCTTGATTGGTAGGCCTCTTGATTGGTAGGCCTCTTAATCAGGGGGCCTCATCAGTAGGCCGAGGGAGGCGGCGCGTCCTCGGGCTCGTAGGCGGTGTCGAGGTAGGTCTCGTCGACGCCGCCGACCTCCTCCAATCGGATCCGGCACCCGTCGATCACCTCCAGCCGCTGGATGGCGTCGACGTGGGCGGTGCCGTGGCCAGCCCACTTGGCCCGGGCTCGCCGCTTGACCTCCCGTTCGTCGTCGCCGACCGCGAACACCACTTCGTGGTCCTCGCCCATCCGCCCGTCGGCCAGGTACCCGCCCAGATACACCGCGTAGAGTTTCACTCCCTTGTCACCCCTCTCGGATCGCGGTCATTGTCCGCCAGCCGTCCGGCAGCGGCTCGCGGGGATCCTCCGCCAGTTGCAGTAACGCCTCCGGCCCGGGGTCGGCGGGCAACTCGATCCCGACCGTGGCGGTGACCGACCAGCGGCCGGGCCGACGCTCCAGCGCCGCGCCGACCGGGGCCGGATCGCTCCAGACCGCCAGTGCCC
>DATARI010000252.1:0-2679 GCA_036264255.1 Acidimicrobiales bacterium
CAACCGCCGCTGGTCAGCGGCCTCGGCCGATCCCCTTCCGGCCCCTCAACCTGCATCTGCCGCCTGTACCCAAGCAGGAATACCGCCAAACCGGACCCATTGCCGCCCATGTTGCGCCATGCTAGGAATCTCCCTTGGTTGAGCTTCCAGCCATGTACCGCCGAAGGTGTGAAAGCCGTGGGGGGTGACTGCTGTGACGGAATTCTCAATCGCCACGACCAAAGATGGGATCGTGGCCGATGTCGTCGTAGCCGGCGAACTCGATATGTACACCGCCCCGCGATTGCGCGACGCCCTCGTTGAGCTGACCGCGACCGGGGCCCGGCAGGTCACCGTCGACCTGGCCGGGGTGGTTTTCGTCGACTCGACCGCCCTCGGCGTCCTCGTCGGTGGCCTCAAACGGCTGCGCCAGGCCGACGGTGACCTGGCGCTGCGCTCCCCGCGGCCGGGTGCCATGAAGGTGATGGAGATGACCGGGCTCAACCGGGTGTTCACCATCACCTACGACGGGAACGGCTCTCCGCCCCCAGGTTGACGCGCCGGTAGCATCGCAGCCGTGGCCGGAAGTCGTCCGATCGGTGAGGCCGGGCGCTCCCGGGCCCTGGTCCCCCTCCCCCGGCCGGCCCCCGAGCCCGAACCCCTCCCCACGCCTCGTCTGGGCGACGTGGACGAGTGGGGCCGGTCCGAGCGGATACGGGCGGTGGCGCGGACGCTGTACCACCCGATCTACCGCCATTGGTTCCGGGCCGAGTGGCAGGGCCTGGAAAGGCTCCCCACCACCGGCGGGGCCCTGCTGGTCGCCAACCATGCCGGCGCCATCCCGAGCGACGCCCCGGTGATCATGCACGGCATCGAGACGGAGTTGGGGCGGCCGGTGTACGGCCTGGCGGACTTCCTCTTCAAGTCGCTGCCGGTGGTCGGCACCATGTGGGCCCGGGCGGGCGGGGTACCGGGCCATCCCGACAACGCCTACCGGCTGCTGCGCCACGACGAAGCGCTGGTGCTGGTGTTCCCGGAGGGGACCAAGGGCAGCGGCAAGCTCTACCGGGACCGTTACCAACTGCGCCGCTTCGGGCGGGGCGGCTTCGTGGAGATCGCCATGCGGGCCGGCGTGCCCATCATCCCGATCGCGGTGGTCGGCGCCGAGGAGTCGATGCCCACCCTGTGGAAGTCGCCGACCATCGCCAAGTTGACCGGGCTCCCCTACTTCCCGGTGACGGCCAACATGCTGGTCTTCGGGCCGGTCCTCGGCACCCTCGCCTATTTCCCCGCCAAGTTCAAGCTCCAGGTGCTGGATCCCATCGACCTCGATGTCCCACCCGACCAGGAGCGCTACTCCCGGAGCCGGATCCAGGACGTGGCCGAAGAGGTCCGCACCTCGCTCCAGGCGGCGCTGCTCGAAATGCTGTCCGACCGGGCCAGCGTCTGGTCGGGGTGACGGTGGGCCGCAGAGTCCTCATCACCGGTCTCGGCACCTTCTGGGGGGGCCGGGTGGCCCAAGCCCTGGAAAACGACCCGTCGGTCGAGCTCATCGTCGGCCTCGACACCACCGTCCCGACGGTCAAGCTGGAGCGCACCGAGTACGTCCGGGCCGACCAGAGCTACTCGATCCTGTCCCGCATCGTGCGGGCCACCCAGGTCGACACCATCCTCCACACCTTCCTGGTGGTCGACTCGACCCGCACGAGCGGCCGAGCCCTGCACGAGACCAACGTCATCGGCACCATGAACCTGCTGGCCGCCGCGGGCGCCCCTGACAGCCCGGTCCGGCACCTGTTCGTCAAGTCCTCGACGCTGGTCTACGGGGCGTCGCATCGCGACCCGACGTGGTTCCGGGAGGACATGGCCCGCACCTCCTCGGCCAAGACCCGCGTCGAGCGGTCGCTGCTCGAGGTGGAGAGCTACCTCAAGGACTTCGCCGAGGAGAGCCCGCACGTAACGGTGGCCCTGCTGCGCTTCGCCAACGTGCTCGGCACGGACATCGTGACCCCGATCTCCAAGGCTCTCTCGCTTCCGATGATCCCCGGCATCTTCGGTTTCGACCCCCTCCTGCAGTTCGTCGAGGAGGACGACGTCGTCCGGGCTCTGGAGTTCGTGATGCGCCACGACCTGGCGGGCATTTACAACGTGGCCGGCGACGGGCGCCTCCCGTGGAGCGAGGTGGCCGGGATGGTCGGCAAGCGTGTTCTCCCCCTGGCCCCCTTTTCCACCGGGATGTTCATCAGCCCCTTGACTCGCCTGGGGCTACTCGAACTGCCCGACGAGGTTGTCGCCCTCCTCCGCTACGGCCGGGGCGTCGACAACGGCCGCCTGAAGCGGGCCGGGTTCGAATACCGGTACACCACCGCCGGCGCGGTCGAGAGCTTCCGCAGGGGCCACCGGCTGCGCCGGGTCGTGGGCCAGGCCAGGCCGGAGTACACCTACGAGCGGGACGTGGAAGCCTTCTTCCGCCACTCTCCGGCAGTCATCCGCCCCGATTAGGTATCCGGCGCCCCGCCGGTCCCCTCTGTTGGGTTAACCGCCGACAGAAGGGTGCGACAAATGACGACAATTGTGAGCGGATGGGCCGACAGCCCGCCGCCGATCAACGGAGAGATCAACGACGCCGACTGGAAGGCGGCCGGAACCCTGACGATTCCCTCCGGGACCATGCTGGTGAAGAATGACCATCAGTTCCTC
>DATARI010000007.1:0-2761 GCA_036264255.1 Acidimicrobiales bacterium
CTCATCAGCGATGGTTCTCACCTGTCGCGCATTCCGGCCGCTGGTGATCACGAAGGCATCCGTGATCCCGAGCATCTCGCCCATCGCCAAAATGACCGTGTTCTCACCTGACTTGGAGTCCGCGGCTTGAGCCGCCAAATGAACTTCGTCGGGCACTGCGGGGTCGTGACGATCTGCAACCGATGTGGCAGTGCCTGATGTCAACGGTGTCTCCTTCTGGCGCCTAGGCGCCGGGTCTCGGTAAAGCTTGGATGGACGAGATCTGGTGGGCGACGACAACCCCCGACCCGACGGGAATCGATCCAGCCGGACGATCGCGGGCAATCGTCAGGATCAGCACGGTCATCCCCATGCAGAGGGCGACAACCAAGGCGCAGATGGCAGCGACTCGCTGCCGCTCCCGGCGTTCCTCTCGGAGAACCTTCCGGCTGACGGCGCCCGCCGATACTACCGGCTTGGGCTTTTCTGCCAGCGCAGCTAGCGGGGCCTCGAAGGGCGCTAGCGGGGAGGAGATCGTCACCTCGGTGGTGTCGTCCTCGGCCAGCGTCATCCGTTCGCTCATCTCCCCGTAGCGTACAGACCCCGGAGGCGAATGCAACGGATAACCGGATCCGGGACCAATCCGTCCACTGACCGGCCAGTTTCCAGCCGGGACCGGAGCTCGGTGCTGGAAACGTCGAACGGAGCCACCGGAACCCGCACCGAATGCCATCCCTCCGGAGGGTCGACCTCGGCGACTCCCGGCCGGTCCACCACCGCCAAGGTGGCGTTTTCCCGGAGCTTCGACTCGTCCCGCCAGGTAGAGAGGTCGCCGACCACATCGGCCCCCACCACCACGATCAGCTCGCTGGACGGGTAGAGCCGGTGCAACTCTTCGACGGTATCGACGGTGTACGAAGGTCCTCCTCGCTCGATCTCGATGCGACTCGGCTCCAGACCGGGGTGGCCCTCGGTGGCCGCCTCCACCATGGCATAGCGGTCCTCGGCCGGGGTGACCGACCGGGTCCCCTCCTTCTGCCAGGGCTCGTTGGCCACCACCAACAGCATCCGGTCGAGCCCGAGCGTTCGGTAGACGGTCTCGGCCGCCTCGATGTGGCCGGCATGGATCGGGTCGAAGGTCCCGCCGAAGATCCCGATCCGGGCTGGCTCTCCCGCCACCTCAGGTGCCGGCGAGGGTGGCCACCACCGGTGCGAAGGCTTCCATTTCGGCTTCGTGCACCACGATGTAGGAAAAGCCGAACGCCTCGCGGCGCTCACGGAGGCTCTCGATGATCTCGTCGGTGGTCCCGATCATGGTGAGGGGTGACCCCGCCACCTCCTCGGGGGTCAGGGACATCATCCCGGCCAACTGCTCCACCGCTTCCTGCCGGTTGGGGACGATCTGGACGACGAAGGTCAACACCTGCAGCTCGATCTGATCGAATCGCTCGCCGGCCGCCTCACGGATCCAGTCGACGCGTTGGTGGTAGTACTCGGCGGTGGTGGTGGCGATGACTTCGCGACCGATGTGGCCGGCGGCCAGACTGGGGTTGACCCCCACGACGTCGGCCTCCCGGGCAGCGATGCCGAGCACCCGCTTCCCGCCGCCGCCGATGAGGATCAAGGGATGCGGGCGCCGGTGAGGGGCGGGCGTCCCCTTCGCCCCGTTCAGTTGGTAGAACTCACCTTTGAAGTCAGTGCGCTCATCGGCCCACAGCGACTTCATGACCGCCAGCCCTTCCGCCATCCGGCTGATGCGGACCCCGGGACGATCCTCAGGGATCCCCGACTGCTCGTAGTCGACGCTCATCCAGCCGGCGCCCAGCCCGAACTCCACCCGGCCCTCGGACATCAGGTCCAAGGTGGCGATCTCCTTGGCCAGCACCAGAGGGTGGCGATAGTCGTTGTCGAAGACCAGCGATCCGACCCGCAGCGTCGAGGTGGCCTCGGACGCCACGGTGAGCGCCACCAGGGGCCCGAACTGGTCCTCGAAGTGGTCGGGGATGAAAAGTGTCGAGTAGCCGAGGTCCTCGATCTTGCGGGCCACGTTCCGCCAGGAGGCCGCCGAATCGGTCTTGGACATCTGAACGGCGAATCGAAATGGTTGCATGTTCTGAGCCTAGAGCGGAAGGCTTTACGCTGTTGGCTGTGAAGAGCGACCCCCAATCCTCACCGTGGGCCCCCGACTCCTGGCGGCAGAAGCCGGCTGCCCAGCAGCCGGTCTGGCCGGATGACGCGGACCTGAAGCGGGTCCACTCCCAGCTCTCCTCCCTCCCGCCACTGGTCTTTGCCGGGGAAGCCCGCCAGCTCACCCGGGCCCTGGGGGACGCCGCCGAGGGTCGGGCGTTTCTGTTGCAGGCGGGCGACTGCGCCGAGTCGTTCAATGAATTCACCGCCGACGGGATCAGAGACAAGCTCAAGGTCATCCTCCAGATGGCGGTCGTCCTCACCTACGGGGCCGGGGTGCCCGTCGTGAAGCTGGGTCGGATCGCCGGGCAGTTCGCCAAGCCGCGGTCGTCTCCTACCGAGAAGGTGGGCGATCTGGTCCTCGACTCCTTCCGGGGCCACATGGTCAACGACGACCTCCCGACCCCGGCCGCCCGGGTCCCCGATCCCAACCGGCTGATCAGCGCCTACCAACAGTCGGTCTCCACCCTCAACCTGTTGCGGGCGTTCACCAAGGGTGGCTTCGCCGACCTCAGCCAGGTGCACGCCTGGAACCAGGAGTTCGTGGCCTCCTCCACTCAGGGTCAGCGGTTCGAAGCGATCGCCGAAGGCATCG
>DATARI010000027.1:0-4766 GCA_036264255.1 Acidimicrobiales bacterium
GGGCTGGCGCTGCCGAAGTCGGAGCCGGAGGCGGTGGCCTTCACGGTTCCCGGCGATCGGGACCGGGTCCGCCAGTACGCCACCATCGCCGCTCTCGATCTCCTGCGCCGCCGGGTGGGTTCACCCCCGGCCTGAGCCGCCGCCCGAGCGCCTCCGGTTCGGGGGGCACGAATCCAGCGCGCCGATGTCCTCGGGTGGCTATCCTTCGCCCGGCATTGACCAGCACGAGCGGGGGAGGCGGCATGATCCGAGGATGTGCAGTGGCGGCGGTGGCGGTGGTGGCCCTCGGGCTCGGGGCCTGCGCGGCGACCCCGAAGGCGAGCTCGTTGAAGGTCACCTCCAACTCGGCGCCGAAGGTGACCACCACCACCGTGCCGAAGGTCACCACCACCACCGTGCCGAAGGTCACCACCACCACGGCCACGGTGGCACCGCCAACCACGACGACGACGGCACCTCCGCCGACGACCACCGCGGCGCCGCCAACCACCATGGCACCGGCCGGTTGCTTCAAGGACCCGGAGGGCAACTGTTACAAGGCGGGCGAGTACTGTCCCGCCGCGCTCTACAACCAGACCGTGCAGGGGGCGAGCGGCACACTCCGGTGTGTCAACAACAACGGGTGGCGGTGGGAGGCGGCGTAGCCGAGCGCTCTCAGCTGGTGGGATTGCCGAGGGCGATGTCATCCACGACGGGAAAGATCTTCGGCCGTAGCCACTGGCCCCCCGCATCGGAGATGTGGATCCCGTCGCTCCACCGGACGGTGATCCCGTCGATGGTCGAGGCGTACTTTCCCCCGGGGTCGAGCACCTGGTTGAGGTCGTAGACGCTCACCACCCCCGGATGCCGGGCGGCGACGGTCCGCATCAAGGCGTTGTAGGCGTTGGCCCGGGAGTCGAGGTTCTCCGGGTAGGTGGTGCCGTCGGGCGCCTCGGTGGTGTTGATGTAGGGAGTGGTGAACAGCATCACCTTGGCGCCGTACTTGGTGAAGATGGCGATGGCCTGATCCAGCTCGGCGGCCAGATGATTGTCCCAGAGGGGCTCGCCGATGTGGGTCCAGGTGCCTTGGTAGAAGTGATCGACATCCTCCCAGCGACCGAGGAACAGCCCGACCACCTGCGGGCGTCGCTGGTCGATCAGCCTCGGCCACCGGGTCTGCCAGCCCCCGCATCCGGGGGTGGCGTCCCCGGTCACCCCGGAGGTCCGGACCTGGAGCTGAGGATCGAGGTCGCAGCCGAGGGTCGACTCCGGGATCAGGTTCACTCCCCAGGTCTGCTTGTCCCCCCGGCCCAGGCCGATCTCCAGGGTCAGCCCCATCGAGTCACCGAACAGCATGAACTGGACCGGGTTGGTGGTGAAGGCGTTGGCGGCGGCCAGCTGTTGGTGTTCGACGGCGGATAGCCCGGTCGAGGCGCTGACCGGCACGGCGACCGCGGCCGGCGCGGTGGTGGCGAGGAGCACGATGGCGGCGGTGGCCCCGGCGGCCAGCGGGGTGACGAGCCAGGCCTTCCAGGAACGGATGGCTCCCCGGCGGATCGGGATCTCGACGAAGTGGGAGGACAGGACGGCCAGCCCGAAGCTGGTCACCGACCGGAGACCGAACAGCTGCCAGCCCACCAGCCCGGTCCGGGCGGCGGTGAGGGTGAGGATGACCGGCCAGTGCCACAGATAGAGCCCGTAGGAGATCTGCCCGATGTAGGCCAGGGGTCTCCACCCGAGCACCCGGGCGGGAAGGCCGGCCGGGGCCTGGACCACTCCGAGGATCACCAGCGCCACCAGGACGTCGCACAGGAGGAAGCCGCCCCGGTAGGGGAACCCGGAGCTCTCGGTGAGCCGGATCCACTCGACGGCGAAACCGGTGGCTGCCGCCACCACCACGAGCGACATCCCTCGCCGGCCTTGTGTGGTGGTGGCCGGGCGCCGGTGGGCCAGGGCGAGGGCGACAATGGCACCGAGCAGGAGGTCCTGGGCCCGGGTATCGGTGCCGTAGTACAGGCGGCTCGGATCGGCTCCGGAGTGGAACAGCAGGGCCATCTCCACCGCCGAGGCCAACGCCATCACTACCGTCAGCGCCAGCAGCGGTCGGATCCGCCGGCGCCACTTGAGCATGCCGAGGACCACCAGCGGCCACACCAGGTAGAACTGCTCCTCGATGGCCAGTGTCCAGGTGTGGAGCAGGGGGGACTGGACAGCGGTCTGGGCGAAGTAGCTCTGCCCCGAGAAGATCTGGTGCCAGTTGCCGACGTAGAAGAGGGTGGCCAGTGCGTTGGTCCGCAGCGACCCCCGGGTGTCGGCCGGCGCCAGCAGCCAGGCGTAGAGGGCGATGCCGACCAGCAGGACGAAGAGGGCGGGGAGCAGCCGCCGGGCCCGTCTCGCCCAGAATTGCTTGAGCCGGATGGTGCCCGATTTCAGCCATTCCTTGATCAGCAGCGCGGTGATGAGGTAGCCGCTCAGGACGAAGAAGACATTGACCGAGATGAAACCCCCGGCTGCCCAACCCAGCCCGCTGTGGTTGGCCATGATGCCGATGATGGAGATGGCCCGGATCCCGTCGAGCCCGGCGACGTAGGAGAGTTTCGGCCCGCGGTCCGGCTGGAGGTCCCCCGGTTGCCGGGTCGATCCGCCGGTGGGGGGCGGGGCGTCGATGGTCTGGACGCCGGAGTCGGACGTCATTTCATCGGCCGCCGCAAGGGGGCGGGTGGCGTGGGGTCCGGCAGGCGATCGCCAACGCTACAAGCCCTCCGGCCGGCGGCGGCATCGCAACCCCCGGCGTGGCCGACGCCCGGGTGCTCCTCATCGCATCTCCGGCACCCGAGGGGCGGGTCCCGGTCTCGCGCCGGTCCCTTCGCCGGGGCCGGTTGGGTCTTCCCGGCCGTCCTCCGGTACCGGCTCCGGCAGCGCCGCCCCGGTCGCTTCCCGGGATCCGGCCCGTACTTGGAGGCGGGCGATCGCCGGGGAGGCACTGGCCACCACCGCCCAGGTGGCGACGATCCACCAGCCGGTGAGGGCGGGGAACTCGGTGACCCGGTGCACGGTGGTCAGCAACCAGGCGGCGATACCGCTCGATCCGACCACCAGCGCGCCACCGACCGCCACCAGGCCGCAGGCCAGCCCGACCCATCCCCATCCGTCGTTGGCGACCCCGCTCCGCCGCCGGACCCCCGACAGCAGCAGACCCCCCACCACCGCGACCGGCGCCGCCAGCACCAGGACGTGAAGGTAGGGGGCCATCCCATCGGCGGTGGCGTGGGCCCGGGACACCCAGTCCCCGGCCGGTGAGAGCGTCCCGGACGTTTGGCCCCGGGCATGGATCAGCCGCATGAGGACCGGCCAGGCGGCCACCGCCGCCAACTCGACGGCCCCGACGACAACCGGCCGCCACCACAGGATTCGCCGCCGATCGGCGGGCATCGTCACCAGCCACCGCAGGGCGATGAGCACGATGAGGGCACTGGCGGTGGCGACCCCTTCGTCCTTGGACATGCCGGCGACCAGCAGGAGCACCAGGACGGCCCCTTGCTCGGATCGCCCGACCCGCATCTGGAGTCCATAGGCCACCGCCCCCAGCGCGGCCAGCGACCAGAGCGGGTCGGCGTACCCATTGGTCATGAACGGCTCGGTGATACCGAAGGCAATGAAGACCAGCAATACCGCGGCGACCACCCCCCCCACCATCGGGACCACGGTCCAGACCCGCTCGGCGGTGGCGGCGAGCCGACCGGCCGCCCGTCGCCCGCACTCGACCAGTGCGAAGGAGGCAACCGCCAGCGCGCAGGTGTTCAAGAGGGCGGTGACGACCACGCCGAGGCGAAGGGTGTGGTTGCCGGTCACACTCCAGGAGACGGCGGTCGACGCGCTGACCAGCGGTGGATAGGCGCTCTGCCCCAGGACCAGCGTCGGAGACCGAAGGGTGATCAGCAGCTGTTGGTGGGAATGCAAGAGCCATCCGGCCCGGGTGAGCCACAAGGCTCGAGCGTCGAACCCCACGGTGGGGGTGGAGAGGTCCCGAAGGCACCAGGCGCAGGCGGCGACGATGCCGAGGGCACCGAGCGCCCCGAAGAGGCGGTATCCCGGGGTGAACCTCCGGTCGGATCCGGGCTCGACCACCCAGGGTCGGCGGGTCGGCCATCTCAACCAGACCACCCCGGTCACCGCCGCCGCCACCGCTGCCAGTGAGACGAACCAGACCATGAAGGTTCCGCCGACCGCCACGAATACGGTGGCGGCCAAGGCGGCGATCACCCCCCCAGCCAGAGGCACCAGTGGGAAGGTGATCCAGCGCCGGCCGACCAACGCCAGGGTCGGCAGCAGTCCGGCGGCGCCGAGCACCACCATGGCCACGATGGTGGCGGCCACTGTCGTCATGGATCCCCCCTCGTCATGGTTCCCTCGTCGACGGGGTCACAGCGGCGGAGCGGGCGGGGGACCGTGGCCGGGCATCGATGCCCCCGTCCCGACCCGTTGGCTGACGCCCTGGTGGGGGACGGCATAGTTGGCGACGACCAACGAACCGCGGCAGCCGCCGGAACCGGGGATGGTGCGCAGTGAGAGTCGGACGTCGGCGCTCGACGATGCGTCGGCGAAGGTGACCCAACTCCCGACTGCCTTGAGCAGGCTGATGAAGTCGGCAAGGTTGGGGGTGTAGATCGCCACCGACTGGTTGGTGGAGATGAGACTGTGAGCCTGGATGTCGAGGCACCGGTAGTACGCGTCGTCGATGGTGGCGTTCCGCACCGTGGTGGGTTGCCGTTGGGCGCTGACGGTGT
>DATARI010000135.1:0-4314 GCA_036264255.1 Acidimicrobiales bacterium
GCCATCTCCTGCCCGGGGGTGTCGTTCTGCATGGCCGCCGACGCCAATGGCTCGGTCGTCACCTGGAACGGGTCGGCCTGGGCCCCACCCATCCGGGTGGTCCCGGCGGCGACCAATTACACCGGCATCGGAACCTCGGTATCGTGCTCGTCCAGCCACTTCTGCATGGTCATCAACGGTGACGGCGACTACGCCACCTTCTCCGATTCGACCGACGGCTGAGATTCCACCCCCACTGGAGGTCCATTGAGCACCGACTACACATCCATTCTCCTACAGGTGGAGAACCAGGTGGCCACCATCACCCTCGATCGACCGGACCGGCTGAACGCCTTCACCGAGCCGATGAGGCGAGAACTGATCGACGCCTTCGACCGCACCGACGCCGACGACTCGGTACGGGCGGTGGTGGTCACCGGATCCGGCCGCGGGTTCTGCGCCGGGGCCGACCTCCAGAGTGGCGCCGGGGCCTTCGACTACGCCGCCCCTTCGAGAGACGGCTCCATCCCCCGCGACGGAGGCGGCACCGTCGCCCTACGGATCTACCACTCCCTCAAGCCGGTGATCGCCGCCATCAACGGTCCGGCGGTGGGAGTCGGCATCACCATGACCCTCCCGATGGACATCCGCCTGGCATCGGTCGATGCCAAGATGGGCTTCGTCTTCAACCGGCGCGGCCTGGTGCCCGAAGCCGCCTCCAGCTGGTTTCTTCCCCGGCTAGTCGGCATCAGCCAGGCCATGGAGTGGGTGGCGACCGGTCGGGTCTTCGATGCCGACGAGGCCCTCCGCGGCGGCCTGGTGCGGAGCCTGCATGCCCCTGACCAACTCCTCGACGCCGCCTATGCCCTGGCCGCAGAGATCGCCGAGCACACCTCGCCGGTGTCGGTGGCCATGAGCCGCCAGCTGCTGTGGCACATGCTGGGAGAATCCCATCCGATGGCCGCTCACCGAGCCGATTCGCTGGCCATGTCCTTCCGGGGCGGGTCGGACGACGCCCACGAAGGGGTGCTGTCGTTCCTGGAAAAGCGTCCGGCAGCGTTCACCGGCGAGGTCAGCGCCGGTCTGCCCAACCTGTTCCCTGCCTTCGAGGAGCCGACTTACGACTGAGTCGCCAGTCGGATGGCCGCGACTTGGTCGTCCTAGTCGGTGAACCGCCAGCGGGTGGCGCCGCCGGGCTCGACGGTCTGCAGCGCGGTGGCCGAGTTGATGGCCAGGCGATAGACCGACCACGGCGGGGGCCCGGCCGAGGGGGCGCTGAAGTCTGCGGTCAGGGCGGTGCCGGTGTCCTCGACCCGGGCCGGCCACCCGGCGGCATTTCATCGAGCCGCCATCGTCGCGACCACCGGGGGGTCGGTGACTCTGGTCGCCTCGCCTTCCACCACCAGGTCGAAGTCGTGGGTGGCGACGCTCATGGTGCAGCGCGGATCCCGGGCAAGGTTTTCCCCCTTGCGGGTGGGCTGGCCGGTCTCGAACCAGAAGGCTCCGTCGGCCCAGATCCCGCCGACTCCGGTCACGTGCGGGGAGCCGTCCCGGTTGATCGTGGCCAGCCAACAGGTGTGCCGATCAGGGCCGCCGCTCTCCGGAGCCTGGCTTATCCCTTGCTCGAGCCGAGCCGAGATGCGATCCCAGTCGACCAGGGGCAAGTTGTACAGATCGGCGAGGTTGGTTGCGTCCATAATGGTTTGACGATCCCCACGGCCGAAACTCATCGCGCTTCGTCACCGCTCCAGCTCCGGATCCCGCGAACTTCCTGTCGGTCGTCGCCGGTCAGGGAAGTCAGGTCGGGACCAGTACCGATTCATCCTCCGGGACGGCGACGGGCGCCTCGACCAGTTGGCTGAGATTCCCCCGCCGGAGTACCAGTCCGGCCACGACGGCACCGGCCACGAAGATGACCGACGACCACAGGAAGGCGGTGGTGTAGCTGTGGAGGGCGGCCGCCTTGAGGCTGGCGGGATTGACGACCCTTCCGACCAGGTAGGCGGACGCCGCGGTCCCCGCCACCGTGTTGAGCAGGGCGGTGCCGATCGATCCTCCGACCTGCTGGCTGGTGTTGAGGGTGGCCGACCCGACGCCGGCATCATGGGGCTGCAAACCGAGGGTGCCGGTGCTGAACGCCGGGGCCAGGCTCAATCCGAAACCGAACCCCAGCAGGATGATGTAGGGAAGCACGTGGCTGGCGTAGGAACTGTGGAGGCCGACCAGGTGGAGCATGTACATGGCGGCCGCCCCGGCCAGCAGCCCGGTCGGCACGATGACCTTGGGCCCGACCCTCGGTAGCAGCACCCGGTTGGCCACCTGGGCGGTGGTGGCCAGGGCGGCCACCATTGGCAGGAAGGCGAAGCCCGTCTTCACCGGGCTGAACCCCAGGGTCCCCTGGAGGTAGTAGGTGAGGAAGAGGAACACCCCGAAGATCCCGATGCTGGCGAACAGCATGGCCAACATCGAACCCCCGCGAGTCCGGTTCAGCACTACCCGGGGCGGCAACAGCGGGAAGTGCGCCCGGGTCTCTAAGAAGGTGAAGACAGCCAGCAGGGCGACCCCGAGGATCAGGAACCCGATGGTGTACGGATTGCTCCAGGCGGTGGTCTCGGCATGGGAGAGCCCGTAGACCAGGCTGAACAGACCGCCGGTGACCAGCAACAGCCCGGGGAGGTCCAGCGGGTCACGATCGGCGGGCCGGTCGTTCTTGAGCCAGAGCAGCGACCCGGTGGCCGCCACCGCGGCAAAGACGAGATTCACGAACAGGGTCCAGCGCCAGGACGCGTAGGAGGTGAGGACTCCGCCCAGCAGGAGCCCGAGGGCACCGCCGGCTCCGGCGATGCCGCCGTAGATGCCGAACGCCTTCCCCCGCTCCGCCGGGTTGGTGAAGGTGGTGGTCAACAGGGCGAGGACCGAGGGAGCCAGCAGGGCGCCGAACGCCCCCTGCACGGACCGGGCGATGACCAACATGGCGAAGTTGACCGATGCCCCGCCGAGGGCCGAGGCGGCGGCGAAACCGATCAGACCGATCACCAGGGTGCGCTTGCGCCCGATGATGTCGCCGATGCGACCGCCGAGGAGCAGCAGGCTCCCGAAGGCCAGCGAATAGCCGGTGACGACCCATTGCCGGTCGGCATTGGAGAAGTGGAGAGCGTTCTGGGCGCTCGGCAGCGCGATGTTGACGATGGTGTTGTCGAGGATGACCATCAGCTGGGCGACACCCAGCACTCCGAGGATCCACCACCGTCGGCTGTGGTCGGCCTCACCGTCGGTCACGGTGATGGGGGGTTCTGCAACGGTCGCAGTGGTCAACTTGGGCCTCCGTAGAACTCAACTGGAGCGGCGACCCCCCTGCCACCACCAACGGTGCAACACGCCGTACCCTCCGAACTATTCCGGTATCGGTGGATTGAGATGAAAATCCATCAGCAGCTTTACAAACCCGCCCCGTCGGCCGGAGCCGATCTCCGCCGGGGCCGATCTACGCTTGGAGGATGCTGGACCCCGCAGTCACGGCGGCGCGACCCGCCCTTCATCGGGAGCGACAGCGGTGATCCTCATCGTGGTTCTCATCGTGGTGCTGGCCACCCCGACGGTGGTGTGGGTGGTGTTGCATAGGAAGCCCCGCCGCCCGCGGCACCCGAAGGTCACCGGGTCCGGAATCAAACACCGGTGGTGGCAACCCTGACTCCCGACCCTGACATCCCGACCCGGACTTCCCGACCCTGACATCCCGACCCTCCGGCGACCGGCGGTTAGACCGCCGCTCGGACAAACCGATCGGGCAAATGGAGCCATCCGGGGGGTTGTCGCTAGTGTGGCCCACGGCCCACCGGGATCGGTGACCCACCCACGGCCCGCACCTACCTACAGGGGGAAACCATGAAGATCGCCACCATGCTGGATTATTCGGGCGGGTTCAAGGAGTCGGCCGCCAAGGTGGCCGAGTTCGAGAAGGCCGGTCTCGACCTGGTGTGGGTGGCGGAGGCCTATGGCTTCGACAGCCCGAGCCTGATGGGTTATCTGGCCGCTCTCACCGATCACGTCGGGATCGGCTCGGCCATCCTCCCGATCTACACCCGGACCCCGACCCTGATCGCCATGACCGCCGCCGGCATCGACGCCCTGTCCGGGGGTCGGTTCGAGCTCGGGCTCGGGGCGTCGGGGCCCCAGGTCATCGAGGGATTCCATGGGGTGCCCTACACCGCCCCCCTGGCCCGCACCCGGGAGATCATCCAGATCTGCCGCAAGGTGTGGGCGAGAGAAGAACCGCTTGCCTATGAAGGCAACATCTTCACCCTGCCGTTGCCCCCCGACCAGGGAACCGGGTTG
>DATARI010000197.1:0-5895 GCA_036264255.1 Acidimicrobiales bacterium
CAAACAAGGCCGCCCCATTCGCCGCCGCGCTCGGCGACACCCCGACCACCAACGTCAGCGCGCCGGCGACCACCACCGCGGCCACTGCCGCCACCGACAGTTTCCTTGCCGAGCCGAACCAGGCCGACTGGGAACGCCCCCTCTGTCGCTTCATGATTGTGCCCTCCCGGTCCGCCTCGGCTACCGCCGACGATAGTTTTGCGACAGTACCTGACAAAGGGCGAAAATGACAGGGATTTACTGAGCAGCCCGGGCCGTGGACTGAGGCAGACCTACCGGCCCGAGTTCAGTCCCAGAGCCGCACGCTCATCGACTGGCTGGCGGTGGCCAGCAGCGAGCCCGACTCCGACCACAGGTAGGCGATCCCCTGCCCGTAGCCCCCGACCAGCGCCTGGATCCGGATGTCGCAGAGCACCCACTCGGTCGGCTCCAGGCTGACCACCCGCAACGTGTTGTCGAGACTCCGGGTCATCACCTGCCGCCCGATGGTCTGCGACACCCCGCCGGTGACGTAGTCGCCGAAGATGGCCAGGGTGGCCGCCGACGGCTCGAGGTGGCCGGGGACCCGGGCCCACAGCGCGCTCTCGGCGCTGCCCCCCTCGAGTGGCCCGGCCGCCAACTCCTCGAACGACCGACCCTTGGCCAGCCGCAACTCGACCCGGTCGAAGATGGAGGTGGTGGTGAACGGCAACCGGCGCGGCGGGCAGTCGTCGGGCCGGGGCACGTCGGGGGGGATGACCCACACCCCGCCCAGGTCCAACGAGCCGGGGGTGCCGACCGCCCCGTTGACGGTGAGGATCTCCTTGTCCCCGAGTTTGGCCACCACCCGGCCCTGGGTGACCCGCTTCCCCTCCGCCGGCAAGGTGACGGTGAGGTCGAGCACCGAGTTGGTGGCGGCATAGGAGAGGTACTGGGCGGTGGCCCAGACGGTGGGCCGGCCCGACGCCTCCTCCAGCGCCACCAGCGCGGCGGCCAACCCGCACCCGCCGAACAGGAAGTTGCCCGGGGTGGTCAGCTCCGGGATGACCTGGAGGCGCCAGTGGAGGTTGTCGCCCACCGGCTCGATGCCCAGGAATTTTCTGGCATCGGTCAATTCCTCGGAACCTCCGACCAGGCCATCGCCTTGTCGGTCCGGATGTCGCCCGGCAGCCCGAGGATCCGCTCCCCCAGGATGTTCCGCTGGATCTCCGAGGTCCCGCCCTCGATCGAGTTGGCCCGGGAGCGGAGGAACATCTTGCGGGACGAGCCCGGCGGCCCGACCAGCCCGAGTCCCTCCGACCGGCGCATGGTGTAGTCGTAGTCGATCAGGCCCGGGGCCCCGAGCAGGTCGATGCAGAGCTCGTAGATCCGCTTGTTGACCTCCGCGAACATCAACTTGGCGATCGATCCCTCCGGCCCGGGGTTGCCCGCCTTCCGGTTCTGGCTGGCCCGCATGTTGGTGAACCGCAGCGCCTCCGACTCGATCCACGACCGCATCAACCGGTCCCGGTCGACCGGATTCTGACGGGCCGGTTCCGACTGCCAGATGCGCACGGCTTCGGCGATGGAGCCGGACCCCCGGGTGGGCGGGCCGGTACCGCCGCCGATGGTGGTGCGCTCGTTGGAAAGGGTGGTCATCGCCACCCGCCACCCTTCGCCGACGTCGCCGATCCGGTCGGCGTCGGGAACCCGGACCTCGGTGAGGTACACCTCGTTGAACTCCGCCTCACCGGTCATCTGCCGGAGCGGGCGCACCTCCACCCCGGGGGCGTGCATGTCCAGGGCGAAGTAGGTGAGGCCCTTGTGCTTGGGGACGTCGGGATCGGTGCGGGTCACCAGCATCCCCCGGTCGGCGATGTGGGCGAGGGTGTTCCAGACCTTCTGCCCGGTGATCACCCACTCGTCCCCGTCGCGTATCGCCCGGGTCGACAGCCCGGCCAGGTCCGAGCCGGAACCGGGTTCGCTGAACAGCTGGCACCACGACTCCTCACCGGTGAAGGTGGGCCGCAGCAGGCGGTCCCGGAGCTCGTCGGATCCGTGGGTGACCATGGTCGGCCCGGCCATGGTCAAGCCGAAGAACTCCCGGAACCCGCTCGGCGTGGCCCCGGCGGCCGCCAGCCGCTCGTCGATGGTCCGCTGGATCCCCGGGGCCAGCCCCAGGCCGCCGTAGCCCTCCGGGAACGACACCCAGGCCAGACCCAGGTCGAACTGCTGACCGCGGAACTTCTCGACCGGAGTCTGACGGGGGTCCATCTCCTCCAGCAACTGGGCGATCCGGTCTTCCACCAGGGAGCGTTCATCAGCCATGCCCAAGAACATACTTGGATGGCGGCGGGGATTCGCGGGACGAGGGCGGGGCTGCCCGGTACTGTCAGGGACAGTCGGCGACGGAGGGGAAGCGAGATGGCCGTGGAAGAGAAGGTGAACCGCTCGGGGACCGCCGGTCCCGGGCTGACCGCCGAGAGCCAGGGCACCGCCGTCGGTCGGGGCCGGTTGATCGGCCGCCGGATCCTGATCATGGGGGGCGGCCAGAAGAGTGAAGGTCTCGAGGACCCTCCGGTCGGGAATGGCCGGGCGATGGCGGTGCTGTTCGCCCGGGAGGGCGCCTCCATCGCGGTGGCCGACATCGATTCGTCCAGCGCCGAGGAGACCGCCGAGCTGGTCCGGCAGGAGGGCGCCACCGTCACCGTGCAGGCCGGCGACGCCGCCGATGAGTCCGACGTGGCCGCCATCATCGCCGGCACCGAGAAGGCGCTCGGCGGCATCGACGGGCTGGTGCTCAATGTCGGGATCGGGGCCGGCTTCGGCCTGGCCGGCACCACCGTCGAACAGTGGGACCGGGTCATGGCCGTCAACGTCCGCTCCCAGTTCCTCGGGTGCAAGCTCGGCTTGGCGGCGATGGGCGACGGAGGGTCGATCGTGATGATCGGCTCGGTGGCCTCCCGGGAGGTCCTCCCCTACCCCGTCTACGGGGCATCGAAGGCGGCGCTCGAGTCGCTGTGCCGGCAGTCGGCCATCGAAGGGGCGCCGAAGGTCCGCACCAACCTGTTGCTCCCCGGACTCATGGACACCGCCCTCGGGCGGTCGGCGACCGCCCGCAACCCGGGTCGGGCCCAGGTGAGGATCCCGGCCCGCCGGCAGGGGACGGCCTGGGAAGTCGCCTACGCCGCCCTGTTCCTCATCTCCGACGAGGCCGCCTACGTCACCGGCCAGAGCCTGATCGTCGACGGTGGGCTGACCATCGGGCCTCGGGCATGACCACCGAACCCCGCATCCCACCGCTACCGCCTGAGGAGCGATCCGACGAGGTCGCCGCCATCCTGGATGCCGGCATCGGCGGCACCGACCATTCTCTCGGGTCGCTCAACCTGTTCCCCACCCTGGCCCGCCACCCGAAGCTGTTCCGGAAGTGGCTGCCGTTCGGGGGCTACCTGCTGGCCCGCGGCACCCTGCCCGCCCGGGACCGCGAGTTGCTGATCCTCCGCACATCGGCGAGATGTAAGGCCGCCTACGAGTGGAGCCATCACGCGGTCATCGCCCGAAGGGCGGGCGTCGACCAAGCCACCATCGACCGGGTGCTGGAAGGGCCCGACGCCGACGGGTGGTCGGCCCATGAGGCCGCCCTGATGCGGGCGGTCGACGAGCTCCACGACAACGCCGCCCTCACCGACACCACCTGGGCGGCCCTGGCCGAGGAGTACGACCAGGCCCAGCTGATCGAGACGACCATGCTGGTCGGCGAGTACCACATGGTGGCCTTCACCCTCAACGCCTGCGGGGTGCAGCTCGAGGAAGGCTCCGATCCGCTGCCCGACTGGTTCGTCGACGACTAGCCGGGACGAGCGGTCAGCCGACGCTCCAGCTGGCGGCCTGGCGATCGAGGACCTTGGCCGTGGCCATCACCCCGGCCACCGCCAGCGCGATCAACATCGCCCACGGCCCGAGCACACCCAACAAGGTGTGCGGGTAGAGCCCGCCGGTCTGCGCCGGGCCGGAGCTGAGTCCGGCGATACCCCCGACCGCGGAGACCGCCCAGTGGGCGGGGATAAACCAGGAGATGAAGCCGAGGTTGCGCAAGGGGAACAACACCCCGCACAGCACCAGCTGGGAGATGAGCAGGTAGGGCACGATGCTCATGGCCCGGTCCGAGCTGGAGGCCAACGACGACACCAGCAACCCGATGGCCATACCGGTCAGGTTGGCGAGGAACAGAGTGATCCCGATCCCGACAAAGGATGGGAGCCAGGTCCCCGAGTTGGGGAGGCCGAGGGTGAAGGCCAGCACAGTGACCGAGGTGACGGTCTGGAAGGCGCCGAGGGCTCCGAGCACCCCGAGCTTGGAGGTGAGGTAGGCGGCGGTGTTCCCACCGACCAGCTGCTCCCGGCGCCAGATGGTCCGTTCCTTCACCAGTTCGCGGACCGAGTTGAGCATGCCGAACCAGACGGCGGCACAACCGAAGACGAACACCGGGGCGTGCCCCATGACGCTCCACACCATCGGCTTGGACGCCACCATGGCGGTGAGGAGGGCGACGGCCACCCCCTGGAGGAGGCTGAAGGTGATGGCGGTGCGGTCGCGGCTGAGGAGCCGGCAGTAGCGTTCGGCGAAGATGCTGCCCTGGTGGCGGACCATCCGACGCCAGGGTGGGGAGCCGAACTTCGCCTTGGCTGCCTCGGGGGCGGCGGGGGCGGAGGTCTCGCACACCTGGGCGGGGGTCCCGTCGTTCACCCGGGTGGCCGCCTCGGCCGCCGCCTCGGGGGTCTCCACCAGTGAGAAGGTGTCGCCGAGGGAGTGGACACCGAACCAGGCGGGGGCCTCGTCGGGCTTGCCGGTGTAGATGACGTGTCCGCCGGGTCCGACCAGCGCCAGGGTGTCGCAGACGTCGACATGGACCAGCGAGTGGGTGGCGAGGACCACGGTGCGTCCCTGGTCGGCCAGCAGGCGGAGCAGGAGCATGATCTGCTTGTCGAGGCCGGGGTCGAGGCCCGAGGTCGGCTCGTCGAGGAACAGCACCTTCGGCTCGCTCAGCAGCTCGGAGGCGATGGAGACCCGCTTGCGCTGACCACCGCTCAGCGACTTGATGATCTGGTCGCGCTGGTCACCCAGCCCGACCAGTGAGAGGGCCCGGTCGATGCGGGCCTGGCGGAGCTCGGGGGAGGCGTCCTTGCCGAGGCGGAGCCGCGCCTGGTAGCCGAGGGTCTCGCTCACCGTCAGGTCGGAGTGGACGATGTCATCCTGGGGAACGAATCCCATCAGATGGGCCTGGCTCTTCCGGCAGGCGGCCAGGTCGACGCCGTCGTAGTGGACCGAGCCCTGGCTGGCTTCCACCTGGCCGGAGAGCAGCCGCATCAGGGTCGTCTTGCCCGAGCCGCTGGGCCCGGCGATGGCGGTGAGGCTGCCCCGGCGGAGACTGAGGGAGACGTCGTCGAGCAGCCGCCGGATGCTGCGGCGCCGCCTCGCACATCCACCGAGGCGCCCACCACCGAGACATCGACGCCGGGGACCTGCTCCAAGGATTCGAGCGAGATGTGGCCGATCCGGGCGCTGAAGGGCCCGATCTGGACGATGTCGCCGAGGGCGAGGTCCCGCCGGCCACGGAGCCGCTGGCCGTTGACGTGGGTGCCGTCCACCGCCGCCTGCTCCTCGATCCACAGTTGGCCATCGGCGGCCCGGCCGACCCGGGCATGCCGGTTGCGGATGAGGGGATGAACCAGGCGGATGGACGCATCGACGTCCGATCCGATGGTCAAGGTGGCGCCGGCCAGGGGCAGACGCCCCCGCAACTCGTTGGCGGGGACCTCGACCGGGAGCAGCTCGGACAGGTCGACCGGCCGGGACCGACCCAATCGGGCGGTGGCGAAATCAACCAGCCGGTCGGAGAACCGTCGTGGCTCTTCGGGCTGGTCGCCGACTGAT
>DATARI010000211.1:0-17726 GCA_036264255.1 Acidimicrobiales bacterium
CTCGAGGCCTACCTGGACGCCCGGCCGCTACCGGCGGGCTGGGAGGAACGGGTGGAGCTCTTCCGGCTCCCCCCGCTGTTGGTCCATGCGGTCCTCTTCGGCGCGGGCTACCGGTCCGAGGCCGAGGGCATCATCCGCCGATGGACGTGACCACCGCCGACGCCGACGACCGGGGGCGGGCCGGTCATCGGGTGATGCCGTCTAGTAGCGGTAGGTGTCGGGCTTGTAGGGCCCGTCCACCGGCACCCCGATGTAGTCGGCCTGCTCGTCGGTCAGGGTGGTGAGCCTGACCCCCAGGGCGTCGAGATGGAGGCGGGCCACCTTCTCGTCGAGGTGCTTGGGCAACACGTAGACCTTGTTCTCGTACTCGCCGACGTTGGTGAACAGCTCGACCTGGGCCATGGTCTGGTTGGTGAAGGAGTTGGACATCACGAAGCTGGGATGTCCGGTGGCGTTGCCGAGGTTGAGAAGACGACCCTCCGACAGGACGATGATGGCGTGGCCGTCAGGGAACACCCACTTGTCGACCTGGGGCTTGATGTTCTCCCGCTGGATGCCGTCGGTCTTCATCAGGCCGGCCATGTCGATCTCGTTGTCGAAGTGGCCGATGTTCCCGACGATGGCCTGGTGCTTCATCTTGGCCATCTGGGCGGCGGTGATGACGTCCTTGTTGCCGGTGGTGGTCACGAAGATGTCGGCGGTGTCGACGAAGTCTTCCAGGGTGGCGACCTGATAGCCGTCCATCACGGCCTGGAGGGCGCAGATCGGGTCGATCTCGGTGATGATCACCCGGCCGCCCTGGCCCCGCAACGACTCGGCGCAACCCTTGCCGACGTCCCCGTAGCCGCAGACCACCGCCACCTTGCCGCCGATGAGCACGTCGGTCGCCCGGTTGATCCCGTCGATCAGCGAGTGGCGGCATCCGTACTTGTTGTCGAACTTGGACTTGGTCACCGCGTCGTTGACGTTGATGGCGGGGAAGAGCAGTTCGCCGCTCCGCTCCATCTCCAGCAGCCGGTGCACTCCGGTGGTGGTCTCCTCGGAGACCCCCTTGATCCCGTTGGCGATGGTGGTCCAGCGCTGGGCGTCCTCGGCCAGGCTCCGGGTCAGGACACCCAGCACCACCCCGAACTCCTCGGTGTCGGCGGTGGAGGGGTCGGGCACCACGCCGGTCTTCTCGAATTCCACTCCCTTGTGGACCAGGAGGGTGGCGTCGCCACCGTCGTCGAGGATCATGGTCGGACCGTCGGCCGGCCAATCCAGGGCCCGTTCGGTGCACCACCAGTACTCCTCCAGGCTCTCACCCTTCCAGGCGAAGACCGGGACCCCCTTCGGATCGTCGACCGTGCCGTCGGGCCCGACGGCCACCGCGGCGGCGGCGTGGTCCTGGGTGGAGAAGATGTTGCAGCTGGCCCAGCGGACCTCGGCGCCGAGGGCGGTGAGGGTCTCGATCAGGACCGCGGTCTGGACGGTCATGTGCAGCGAACCGGTGATCCGGGCACCCGACAGGGGCTTCTCGGTGGCGTACTGCGCCCGCATCGCCATGAGCCCGGGCATCTCGTGCTCGGCGAGCACTATCTCCTTGCGGCCGAAGTCGGCGAGCGCCAGGTCCGCAACCTTGAAGTCGGGCTGCTGTTGGGGGGTGGTCATTCAGACTCCTTCAGATGCTGGGCCGGCAGTGGCCTCGGTCGGGTTGGCGGTGGTTGGGTCTCGCCGTGGGTGCGGCCACGGGTACGGGTTCAGGCGCTTGGGGGGTGATTCGGGACGTGGTCCGGGCTGGAAGCCATCCCTGGTCATCAGATCTTTCCCCTGGTTGGAGGGGAGTTGCCCCGGACAGCAACCCCGCAACGCTACCGCACGAGGCCCCAGACCGTGATTTCGAGCCCGGAGTTTTGCCGGAACCCTCCCGGCCCCGGCCGGGCTCCGGGGCCGGGATCGGGAAGCGGTGCCCGACGTGAACTGGCCCGCGTCAGTGACTAGATTGGGGGCAGGCATCGAGTCCATCCCGCCACGGATTCGGTGTCGAGCGCACCACCAATAGAGTCCCGCCACTCGTGCGTGGTGCGCCGCCGGCAGAACTTTGGTTCTTCCGGCGCGCCCGGAAACCGATGGGTACGAGGCCCGTTCAGTACCCCTGCATGATGTGCTCGACCCACCACCCCGGCGCGGCGTTCATCAAGGTCTGCAGATCCCAGTAGTCCCACCACCGGACGATGTGGCCGCCGCTGAACTCCTGGACGGAGACGAACGGGAGGGTGACCGACTCCCCGGTGTGCCAGTGCCAGGTCTCGGTGTGTTCGGTCACCACCACGTCGCCGTCGGCCACCATCAGGCGAAGGTCGTGCTCGTAGCGGGAGATGGGCTCGAGCCCCAGGCGGAGTCGAGCCACGATCTGCTCCGGCCCGACGGCGATGTCCTCGGGGGGTGAGGGGACGTCGGTGTACTGGCTGTCAGCGGTGAAGAACCCACCGATCCGGTCCCAGTCCCGCTCGTAGAGTGCTTCCCACAACGAGCTCGCCACTGCTTTGTTGTCGGCTGCCGTCATCCCAACCCCCTCCAGGTCCGTGGTCCCCAGACCGTAGGTCGATCGCGGCCGGCGGGACGGGGTGGTTCTACAATCTCGCGTTGATCATGTCTGAGCCCACCTGGAAGCCCACTTCCGATCATCTGCCGTCGGTCCACCGCCACCGGCAGCGTCGGTTGCGAAGGGCCCAGATCCGCCGGCGGCGGGCGGTCGCCCTGCTGGTGGTGCTGGCGGCGATCATCGTCGGGGTGTGGGCGCTGGCCTCCGGGGGGGGCGCACCGGCGTCGACCGCGGCTGCCCACCGTTCCGGCGGGCTGTCGACATCGAACCCCAACGCACCGGCGACCACCACCACCGCGCCGCCCCCGACCACCACCACGACCAGTCCCGGCAACTTGCCCCAGACCGGCACCTTCCCGACCACCACCAGCCCGACCTTCACCGCCAACATGGCCGCCCTCTGGAACGCGGTGGTCACCAACAGCCTCCCGACCGGGATGCCGGCGTTCTTTCCCGAGCCGGCCTATGTCCAGCTGAAGACGGTGGCCAGCGCCAGCAGTGACTTCACCAACCGGCTGGAGAGCGATTACGGGCTCGACATCGCTGCCGCCCACGCCCTCCTCGGACCTGACCCCGGCGCCGCCCAGTTCGTCGGTGTGAATGCCGACTCCTCCTACGGGCACTGGATCAACTCCGGGGTCTGCGACAACGATGTGGGCTACTTCGAGCTCCCCAACACCCGGGTCATCTACACGGTCAACGGGCAGACCCATTCCTTCGGGATCGCCTCGATGATCTCCTGGCGGGGGGAGTGGTATGTGGTCCACCTGGGCGCCATCCTGCGTTCGGGGAGCGGCGGCGAGGTCGACGATCCGGAGTCCGGACCGGGCAGCCCGACGTATTCCTCCACCTGCTGACCGGCGTGGCGGTCGGCCGGAGGCAGGTCAGCCGGTGGTCAGCACGGTGACGAAGTCCCGGGTCCAGCCGGATTGGTACTGGGTGGCCGGGCGGTTCTGTCCGGGGATGGCGGTGGCCAGTGCCAGCCCGGGCAGGGCGGCGTAGCTGAGCTGCACCCACTCGGGGTTGATGTCGAGCTCCATGGCGTTGACGGCGCCACTGGCGATGAGGGCATTGGCCAGATCGGAGGGAAGGACGCTCATCCCGGCGGCGTAGAGGATGTTGCCGCTGGCATCCTCACCGACCGAGCTCCGGGCCACCGCCGCGCCACCCCCGAGGGTGGCCCCCCAGGCGCCGATGGAGCTGATCTCCCCGCTGGGCTGGCCGCCACTCACCAGCAGGTTGAGATTCTGGCGGGCGCTCACCCATACCTCCCCGGGGGCCGGGATGCCCTGGGTCCAGGCTCCGACATGGGCGGCACCGGTGGCATCGATCAGAAAGGTCGCCCTTCCCGGGACCATGGTCAGCAGGGGCTGACCGTTCAGCTCGAAGCCCCCGGCCCCGGCGCCGGTCAGGAACCCGCCGTTGAAGGCGGCCAACAAGAGGGGCGCTTCGTCCGGGCCGATGGCGGGTCCGGCATCAGGCCCGACGGTGGCCCCACCGGTCGGGGGATCCGTGCTCCCGACGTGCAGGTCGAACTTGACCCGGCCGACCCGGAACCGGACCACGGTGACGGCGTCCCCGTTGGCTTGGGGGACCGATATCTGGTCGACGGCGATGTGCCCGTTGACGGTGCTGACCGGAGTCCACCCCGGCTGTTCGGTGGTGGTGGTCGTGGTGGGGGGGACCGTCGAAGTCGTGGTGGTGGACGAGGCGGTGGTGGGCACGGTGACCTTGGATGCCGACGGGCCGTGGGTGCAACCGGCCAGCAACCCACCGGCCAGGACCGCCACGAGTGCCGATGATGCCGGCCAACGCCGCCGGCGGCGGATCCGGGTCCCTGGGCTCGGAGAACGCCGCGGGGCTGGGCGCGGGGCTGGCATCGCCGGTCAGCATAGGGGTCTTTTTTCCGGGGGTTCAGGCGTCCCGGGTCATCATCCGCCACGCCCCGAGGGCCGTCCAACCGACCACCCAGGCGATGATCACGCAGACGGCCACGGTGGTCGATTCCGGGACCAGCAGGGAGCCGGGGTTGACGCCGCCGGGTCCTCCTCCGCCCCCGCCCCCGAACACCAGCGGCATCCCGCCCGGCTCCAGGTGGGCGGTGGCCAAACCGACCATCGCCCGCTCCAGATTCACGAAGTGGGGGATGACGTGTCTCGAGAGCAGCGGGGTCAGGATGACTTCGAGCACGATCATCAGGATGACCGCCACCGTCCGCTGGCCGAGGAGGGATGCCAGCCCCAGCCCGACGATGAACCCGATGGCCGCCTCGAGTTCGATCCACAATCCGGCCTTGATCATCAGGGAGTTGGACGGGTAGAGGAAGATCTTGCTGTAGCCGCCGTAGTTCTGCTGGGCGATCTGGACGGCCTCGGCCCTGATCTGAGCCGGGGTGGCCGGGCCGGGTACCCCGGCCTGAGGTTCTTTGAAGACCGGACCGCTAGGTCCGGGGCCGGGTCCGTTCCCGCAATCGACATTCGACGGGGGCGGTTGCGGGGAGGGGAAGTTGCAGAGAACGGTGTCGGGATGGTTGGCGGCCCACGTCTCGAGCCCGGTCACCGACAGGCCGGGGGGAACGTTGGTGCCCTGGTAGTTGATGGAGGTCGTGGCGGCGAAGACGCACACCGTGCAGACGATGGCGAAGCCCACCGCCACCATCGGCACGATGATGGCCAGTCCAGCCGGGATCCGGGCCAGGTAGAGGGCCAGCCGGGAGCGGCCGGTCACCACCAGGTGCCGGAACATCCCCTCGGTGAGATCGACCGACCCGGCGGTGCAACCCAGGGTGGCGGCCACGATGAAGCCGAAGACGTACATCACCCCGGCCACCAGGTTGGTGAAGATGTCGTAGCCACCGGCGGGGCCGTAGGACTTGGGGTCAAGGGCATGGCCTAGCAGCCGGATGAGCAGGAAGACGCTAGGGATGCCGATGTTCACCACCAGGAGGGCGATCATCAACCCCCGCCGCTTGCGCAGCTCCATCAACCGGGTGGCGATCATGCCGCCGGTCGGGATCCAGGATCCCCGGTGGTCTCCCGAGCTGTCCGTCGCCGGCAGCAGCCCGGGAACCGGGATCGGGGTGTCGTGGACGGTCGTCATTCCGGGGCCCCCAATCGGCTGGTGACTTGCAGGAACCACGACTCCAGCGATGCCTGGATCGGCTGGAGCCGGTACACCGGAATCCCGCCTTCCACCAGGACGCGGTTGATCTCGGCAATGACGTCGGGAGGCGTTCCGGAGGGCAAGGTGATCTCCAGTCCCTTCGTCCCGACCCCGATGTGGCCCCCGATGGTGGTGCGGTCGAGGAGGGTGCGGGCCCGGTCGGGCTCGGCACAGTCGACCTCCAGCGCCAGCGACGCCCCCGACAACAGCTCGGCGATCGGTCCCTGCCGGATGACGTTGCCCCGGTCGACGATGGCGACGGCGTCGCAGGTCCGCTCGACCTCGTCGAGGAGGTGGGAGGAAAGCACCACCGTCCGTCCCTCCGCCACCAGGGACAGGATCATGTCCCGCATGTCCTGCATGCCGGCCGGGTCGAGCCCGTTCATCGGCTCGTCCAGGATCAGCAGCTGAGGGTCCCCGAGCAGGCAGGCGGCGACCCCGAGCCGTTGGCGCATGCCCATCGAGTACTTCGAAACCCGGTCGTCGGCGCGCTGCAGGATGCCGACCCGCTCGAGGGCCGACGAGATGCGGTCCCGGGCCGCCGGTTCGCGGGCGGCGGCGAGAATCTGGAGGTTCTGTCTCCCGGTCAGGTGGCCGTGGAACCGGGGTTCGTCGACGATGGCCCCGACCCGGGCCAACGCCTGGGCCCGATGGGCGGGAACCGGGTAGCCGAGCAGGGCCATGGTGCCAGCGTCGGCGTGAGTCAGTCCGAGCAGCACCCGGATAAGGGTGGTCTTGCCGGCGCCGTTGGGGCCGAGGTAGCCGAACGCCGACCCCCGGGGGACCAGCAATTCGACATCGTTGACGGCGGCGTGGGCCCCGAACCGCTTGGTCAGCCCATGGGTCTCGACCGCCCAGTCGCTCTGGGCGGCCCGGGAGTCCAGGGTGCCGGGGAGGGTGGCGGTGCTCATCGGAGCCGGGACGGGTGAGAGGGGACGGGCATGGGACCCAGTGTGACGGTCCCGCCGCCGGCGGTCATCACCCCGGGGACTGATTCCCCACCGCCCCGAATCATGGGCTTCCCAGGTCTGGGCCCGGCGGCCTGGTTCTCCATGGTGACAAGAAGATCGCTGGTCGGGATGACGACGGCGGTGCCATCCTTGACTACCGTTTGGGTGTGCGACAGCGTTGGGGGCCCGGGGCCTGGGTGCACCAGCACCCGACCTTGGCCGACGGGGTCCTGGCCTTCGGCCTCCTGGTGGTGCTGCTGGCCGGTTTCCCGGTCTGGAGGCAATCGCCGGGCGCCCTGGTGCTGACGGTGATGAGCGTGGCCCCGATCACCTGGCGGAGGCAATATCCCCGGGCGGTGTTCGCCATCTGCGGCGAAGCGGTTTTTGTGGCCATGAAAAGCGGGGGTCCGGCGCTGGCGCCCCTCGGCCTGTTGGTCGCCCTCTACACGGTGTCGTCGATGTGTGACCGCCGATGGTCGATCGGAGCCGGCATCCTGTCGTGGCTGGGGGTGGTGGCGGTCGCCGTGTTCAGACACCAACCCGGGCCGGTGGGCATCCAGGCCCTGGTGGGACCGTTGGCGGTGATCACCGCCACCTGGCTCATCGGCGACAACCTGCGGGTCCGGCGGGCCTACGTGGCCCAGCTCGAGGAGCGGGCCGAGCGTCTGGAGGCCGAGCGGGAGGAGGAGACCCGCCGGGCGACCGACGGCGAACGAGCCCGGATCGCTCGCGAACTCCACGACGTGGTGGCCCACCATGTCAGCGTCATCGCGGTGCAGGCGGGGGCGGCCCGGATGGTGGCGGAGAGCAGTCCGTCGACACCGGGGGCACCCCAGAGCACTTCCGACAACATGCTGGCTTCGATCGAGGTCACCGCTCGTCAGGCGCTGGCCGAGCTCCGTCGCCTGCTCGGCGTGTTGCGGAAAGGCGAGGCACGGGCCGACCTGGCCCCCCAGCCCGGACTCGACCAGCTCGATTCCCTCATCGACCAGGTCCGGGTGGCCGGCATGCCGGTGGAGGTGACGGTCAGTGGCTCGGCGCCGGCGTCGCTGTCACCGGGAGTGAATCTGTCCGCTTACCGGATCGTCCAGGAAGCGCTGACCAACGTGTTGAAGCACGGGGGCGGTGCGCCGACCCGGGTAGCCATGACGTTCGGTGACGACGGCCTGGATCTCGCCGTCACCGACTCGGGGCCGGGCACCGGGGCATCGCTACCGGGTGCCGGAGCCGGTCAACCGCCGACCGGTGGGCAGGGGCTCATCGGGATGCGCGAGCGGGTGGCGATGTTCGGTGGCGATCTCCAGGCCGGTCCCCTCCCCGGTGGCGGCTATGAAGTCCGGGCCCACATCCCCTGCGACCAGGGACAAAGGTGAGCATCCGGGTTTTGGTGGTGGATGATCAGGCGCTGGTGCGCGCCGGTTTTCGGATGATCCTCGAGACCCAGGCGGACATCGAGGTGGTGGGTGAATCGGCGGACGGAGCCGAGGCCGTCGAGGTGGCAGCCCGTCTGGCCCCCGACGTCGTGTTGATGGACATCCGGATGCCGGAGATGGACGGCATCGAGGCGACCCGGACGTTGACCAACGTCGGAGACCGCCGCGCCGGCAGCGGGTCGGAGGGACCCCGGGTCATCATCCTCACCACCTACGACCTCGACGAGTACGTCTTCGAAGCCCTGGAGGCGGGAGCGTCGGGATTTCTGCTGAAGGACGTGCGTCCCGAGGATCTGGTGCAGGGGGTTCGGGTGGTCGCCGCCGGCGATGCCCTGCTGGCGCCGGCGATCACCCGCCGCCTCATCGCCGAGTTCGCCGGTCGGGCGCAGCGGCACCCGGTGCTGGTGCAAGACCCGCGTCTCGACCGCCTCACCCCGCGGGAGCGGGAGATCCTGGGCCTGGTGGCGAAGGGGCTCTCCAACTCGGAGATCGCCTCGACCGCCTACGTGAGTGAGAACACCGTGAAGACCCATCTGGCCCGCATCTTCGACAAACTGGAACTCCGGGATCGGGCCCAGGCGGTGATCGTGGCTTACGAAGCCGGGCTGGTGGCTCCCGGTTCGCCGGCGGCCCGGGACTGAGTCTGAGCCCGCCAGGAGGCTATGACGCCGACCCCAAGAAGGGGGCGTCGCCGAAGCTGTAAATGCCGCCGCCCGAGCCGAGCATGTAGTAGCCGTTGCCGTCGACCGAGGGGGCCATGGCGATGATCGGGGTGCTCGGAGGGTTGCCGCCCAGGCTGCCGAAGAAGGGTGCCCCGAAGCTGAAGATGCCACCGTCGGCGGCGACCATCCGGTAGCCCCGGCCGGCGGGATCGGCGGTGAGACCCACCACCGGTTGGTTGAGGGGGGCGGCTCCCATGGAACCGAGGAACGGGGCATCCCCGAAGCTGAAGATCCCACCGTCACTGGCCACCAGCCAGTACCCCTTGCCGTCGGGGGTCGAGGCGGTGCCCACCACCGGTTGGTTGATGTGCATGCCCCCAGTCGATCCGTAGAACTGGGCGTCGCCGAAGGTGAAGATGCCCCCGTCGCTGCCGACCAGCCAGTAGCCGCCGCCGTCGGGAGTGGCGGCCATGGCGATGATCTGGCCGTTGAGGGGATGGCCGCTCATGTCCCCGAGCGACCCGGCGTCACCGAAGGCCCGGACGGTCCCATTGGCGGTAGCCAGCCAGTACCCCTTCCCATCGGGGGTGGCGATGATGTCGATCACCGGAGACGCCACACTGCCGTTGAGGCCGCCGTAGTTCGGCGCATTGCCGAAGGCCGACACGCTGCCGGCGGCATTCACCACCCAGTATCCGGGACAGCCGTTGGCGGCTCGGGTCGGAGCGATGGCGGTGGTTTGCCCGGAGGCGTGGTCGGCGGCGACGGCACAGACCACTCGAGCCGGTGTAACTGGCGTACTCGGCGGGTGGATTGTCGTCGTAGTCGTGGGCGGGGGAATCGGGGTCGTATCGGTGGTCGTCGGGGGAGTTGTCGTCGGCGGAGTCGTCGGGGGAGTGGTCGTCGGCGGAGTGGTCGTCGGCGGAGCAGTCGTCGTAGTCGTCGTAGTCGTGGTGGTGGAGGTGGAGGTCGGAGCAGCCCCACCCATCGACCAGGCCCGGACATATTGGATCTCACTGGTAGCCGGCAGTGGGGTGCTCGCCGGGTCGAAGTTGTTGGTCCCGAGGCCGAGGGCCTGGGTCAGGTTGATGAAGAACGGCTGGTCGAACGGTTGGGATCCGGATTGGGGAGACAGTGGGATCCAATGGTCAACCAAACAGGTCTGCCCGTTGTAGATCATGGAGATGCTGGTCGGGGTCCACTCGACGACATAGTCGTTGAACTGGGTGGGATCGATGGTGCAGTTGTTGTTGGTGACGGTGTTGGTACTGGTGGCGGCGTTGACGGTGGCGAGACCGTAGTTGTAATGGATATAGGGGATGGCCAAGGTCGGATACTGGCTGTAGGTCTCGGCGATGTCGATCTCTCCGGACAGCGGCCATGCCCCGTAGAGAAGGGCGTTCTGCGGGTAGAGCCAGAGGGAGGACTGCAGGCCGGCCACGGTGGCGGCCGGGAGTTTCGCCTTCACCTCGAATCGCCCGTCGGTCTGGGTGAACAGCCCGTAGGTGCTGACGGTCCCGCTGGTGTACTGGGTGGTGAAGTTGCCGTAGGGATCCTGGCAGGTGAACGGAGCGGCTTCTTTGCGGGCGGTCAGGCTCAGGTAGCCGTTGCCGACAGAGATGTTGTTGGGTGAGTTGACGAAGCAGGCGACCAGGCCCGAGGTATAGCCGCTGGTGGCTGTCGTGATCGGCGTCCATTGAGTGGGATCGAGCGAGGTACCGGTGAATTCGGTGTCGAAGCTGCAGGTCCAAGTAGTGCCGGCGGCGACCAGGGTTTGTTGTCCGCCACATGACGGAGCGGCGGTGGCGGCGCCGGACAGGGCGCCATCGGAGGAGACGATCCCAACGGCGCAGAGGGCCAGAACCAAGATGAATGCGATCGGATTCTTCAGTCGGCCCATCCCTACTCTCCCGTTGTCGTCGAGCGCGCAACCGGAGGGCCCACTGCCCTCCGATGCCGGCCATCAATCCGGAACCCCGCGAAACATTGCACGGGCACCGTCGTCGTTTCCCTCGACTCCGGTACACGGATCCCGGTGGCTTTTGTGCCGGCCGCTGTGTCGCAACTACATAGACATCATCGACGTCTCTGATCGATTCCTTTAGAAACGCATCAGGGGCAATGACAGGCAACGATTGAATATCACCTTTGTGGTTCGGCCTTCCGGCGACATCCGGTGATCAGTTGGGCCACCGGCGCCGCTCGACGTCCCCAGACGACGCCGCGTTGTATCCGTGGTTCAATCGATCGGTGTCGAGACCATCGGGATCAGCCCTGTCGGACGCAACCGAGCGACTGGCCGCCGCCGGGTGCGTGGCGCCCGAGGAGGAGGCGCTGGAGCTCATGGCCGCCGCTCAGGGTGACGACCAGATGTTGGATGCGCTGGTTGAGCGGCGATCGACTGGCGAACCGTTGGCCTGGATCACCGGAACGACGATGTTCTGCGGATTCAGAGTTGGGGTCGCCCCCGGCATCTACGTCCCCCGCTGGCAGAGCCAGCCGCTGGCCGAACGAGCCGCCGAACTACTTCCCGACCACGGACGGGCGATCGACATCGGGACCGGTAGCGGCGCCATCGCCTGTGTGTTGCTCGCTCGCCGCCCCGACGCATCGGTCCTGGGTACCGAGTGCGACCGGAAAGCAGCCGAGTGTGCCCGGGCCAACGGGGTCCCGGTTGTCGAGGGCGACCTCTTCGAGGGGGTGCCGACATCATGGAAGGGTTCCGTTGATGTGGTGGTGTCGGTGCTTCCCTATGTGCCGACCGGTGAGATCGAGTTCCTGCCCCGGGATGTGCGTGACTTCGAGCCGATCGGTGCCCTGGACGGAGGTGCCGACGGCCTTGCCGTGATCCGCCGGGCGGTGGCCGAGGCCCGAGCGTGGCTCCGTCCCGGCGGGCACCTCCTCCTGGAGATTGGAGGCGATCAGCCCGGGATCCTTACCCCCGTGCTCGAGACGGCGGGGTTCGCTTCCATCCGGGTCATCTCCGATGAAGACGGTGACCCGAGAGGCATCGAGGCGGTCACCGGTCGGTAAGGGGTCCTCACCCGCCCTGGATCGGGTGGACTCCGAGTTCAGGCAGCACCTTGGCCTCGAGCAGCGTGAGGCTCTCCCACGAAAGGTCGGGGTCGAGCCCTCCCATCAGGGGCTTCAAGAACAGGCCTCCGTTGGCGCGGGCGTGGGCAATGCACTCATCGGGGGTGAGCACCAGGTACTTGTTGGTCGCCCGGAGGTCGTCGATGTCCCGGACGCTTCGGTAGGGGTAGTCCGGGTTGCCCTTTGCCCAGGCGCCGTACTCGTTCATTTCGTGGAGAGCGTGCGGGGCGATGCGAGCCCAGTCGCGCTCAGGGTCGCTGCTGACGTGGATGAACATTGCGTCCAGATCCGGCGCCGCCGTCGCCGGGGGTACCGGACGACCGAGTCGGCCGAGCTCCTCCCGGTAGGCCTCGAAGAACCTGGGCGCCGACGGGAGGAAGCCGTCGGCGATCCTGGCGGCCCGCCGGGCGGCGGCGTTGGAGGTGCCACCGAGGATGATCGGGGGACCTCCGGGCGTATAGGGGCGGGGGAGAATCCGGACCTGGCGTCCCCGGTAGTCGAACGGCTCGCCGGTCCACGCCCGTTTGAGGGTCTCCACCGCGTGTTCCATGAGCGCGGGCCGATCGGAGATGGAGAGGCCGAACTGCTCGTACTCCTCCTCCCGGTAACCGCCGCCGACGATGAGGTACAGCCGCCCTTGGGACACGAGATCCAATACGGCGAGATCCTCGGCCGCCCGCAGTGGCTCGTAGAGGGGAAGGATCATCAGCGCAATGTTGATGAAGACCCGCTGGGTGCGGGCCGCGGCCGCCGCCGCCATCACGATGGGCGACGGCAAGTAGCCGTCGGTGGAGGCGTGGTGCTCCATGAAGGTCAGGGCGGCAAACCCAGCTCGGTCGGCCCACTCGCATTGTTCCAACGCGGTGGAATACAGCCGGCTGGCGGGAGTGCCAAAGTCCGGAGCCCGCATGTCGTAGCCCAGGGTCAGCAGCACGACCCGGACCTCTCGAGCCCCATCATGGTTCCGGTCGCAGATCGAGCCGCCGGCGAAGCTCGACGTACACCTCGGTACCCACGATGGCGTCCAGCTCCTCGGCCATTGATTCGACCACCGGTTGCTCGCCGACGTAGGCCCGGTCGCCCTCGGTACAGCACCACGCCATGGTGTCGCCTTCGGGCCCCCAGTCGGCCCTCGTCCACCCCCGCACGGTGGCCACCTCGGTCCCGTCGTCAACCGTTTCCCAGTCCACCTTGATCGGGAGCTGCCAACAGACCGACGGTTTGAAATCGATGGGCGATTCGCCGGAGTCGAGGGCGCCCAGGTGCAGCGCGCAGCCGGCCCCGCCATCGAAGCCGGGGCGGTTGAGGAAAATGCAGGCTCCGTCGATCACCCGCGTGTTGGCCCGGTTGAAGTCGCCGAAGACACCGCCTTCCGCCGCCGCGGCGTGGTACTGGAATCGGGACGGATCCAACGTCGCCGCCAGCGCGCTGACACGACGGGCCTCGTCCAGGCCGTCGATCCCGGCGCCGAGCGAGCAACAGCCTTGGCCAAGGTCTTCCGCCGGTTCCGGGAGAATGCCGAGGCATCCCCGTCCCCAGATACAGGTCCAGTTGGAGGTCAGGAACGAACGGTGGAAGCGCCAGGTGGTGTCGCCGTCGGAGATCTCGGTGATCAATGGGTCCATGCTCGTACCATCGTAAGACCCCTGACGGTGCCGCAGGGAGCCGGCGGTTGGCTGACCGAGGGACGACGTCATCGTCGGCTCCGCGCTGTGGTGGATCTTCCCGTCGCCGCAGTTTGCCCGGTCAGCCCCCGGGACGCCGTTGACGCCTCGACCCGCATCGATCTCGAGGCCCGACGGTGCATCGGTGGGGCCGTCGTCGCGGCGCCGGAGTCGGTTCAGCCCGGGGCCGGTGCCGAATTGGCGATCTGGGTTTCGATCGCCTTGAGGTCGAAGTAGTCGCGCCAGCGTGTCACCAGACCGCCACTGTCGATGTCGACGACCGTGCACCCGTGTATCTCGATCGGTATCGTCCCGCCGAGGGTTCCCCGTCCGATCCATTCGAAGGAGCCACTGACGTCGTCCCCCTGGACGGAGACGATCTGTTGTTGCCAGTCGGGGAAGGACGCCTTGGTCATCTCCTCGATGGAGGCGATGTCCGTGGTCGGGGCGTTCACCGGATCGCTGAACAGGGCACCCGGCGCGAAGAAGGAAGGGAAGTCGCCTTCGGGGCCCAGCGCCACTTCGAGGTTGCCTGCCCACGAGGACCAATCCATGGCCGTTACCGTACCGTTGAGGGTGGCATCCGGCTGGGGTGGATCGGTTCCGAGGTCGCAGGCCGAGAGGCCGGAGCCGGCAAAAGGGCCGGTACCCGTTTCCGAGCACCGGCCCTCACCTGCAATTGTTCGGGTGGAGGCGAAGGGACTCGAACCCTCGAACCTCCTGACTGCCAGTCAGGCGCTCTACCAGCTGAGCTACGCCCCCGAAGTCGTGTCACATTATCAGCCCTCCGCCGGAGGCTGCCCCGAGCCGGGCAGGGGACCGGCAACCGCGCGATCGGGGCCGGGGCGGCCGCTCAACCTCGACGAGCGGCCCGGGGGCCGGCGGTTGGGCAGCGCCACCAGGGCCGTTCTTGCCGACCCCGGTTTGGCTCCCGGTACGATCATCGGCAATGGCACGGGCTTACGACGTCATCGACATCGAGAAGAAATGGCAGCGCCGCTGGGCGGACGAGGGCACCTATCAGGTGGACAACGACGACCCGCGTCCCCCCTGGTACGTGCTGACCATGTACCCGTACCCGTCCGGACCTGCCCATATGGGCCACGTTCGGAACTACACCTTCGGGGATCTCCTGGTGCGCCATCGCACCATGCTCGGCAACGCGGTCCTGTCTCCGTTCGGCTTCGATTCCTTCGGGTTGCCGGCGGAGAATGCCGCCATCAAGACGGGCACCCATCCCCGGATCTTCACCGAAGCCCGGATCGCCGAACTGAAAGAGTCGATCGTCTCCCTGGGTGCGGTCTACGACTGGCGGCGGGAGATCCGCAGTCACGACCCGGAGTACATCAAGTGGAATCAGCTGATCTTCCAGCGGTTCCTCGCCAATGACCTGGCCTACCGGCAAAAGGCCCCGGTCAACTGGTGCCCGGGTTGCCAGACGGTGTTGGCCAATGAGCAGGTGCTGGCCGACGGCACCTGCGAGCGATCCGGCGACCTGGTCGTCAAGCGCGACCTGGAGCAGTGGTTCTTCCGGATCACCCAGTACGCCGACGAGCTGCTGGCCGACCTCGACGGTCTGGACTGGCCCGAGCGGGTCAAGACCATGCAGCGCAACTGGATCGGGCGTTCAGAAGGGGCCGAGTTCGACCTCGTCGTCGAGGGTCGGGACGGATCCGACGGCCGGGCGGCGTTGGCCCTCACCGTCTACACCACCCGGCCGGACACCTCGTTCGGCATGACCTATGCGGTGGTCGCCCCCGAACACCCGATCGTCGATGAGTTGACCACCCCGGTCCAACGGGAGGCGGTGGAAGAGGTGCGCTCGCTGGCGGCGGCCAGTTCCGATGTCGAGCGGATGTCCGAGAGCGGCGCGGCCGGCCTGGCCAAGCGGGGGGCGTTCACCGGCTCCTCGGTCATCAACCCGTTCACCGGGCAACCGGTGCCCGTCTACGTGGCGGACTACGTGCTGATGGGCTACGGCACCGGCGCCATCATGGCGGTCCCCGCCGAGGACGAACGGGACTGGGACTTCGCTGAGGCCTACGGGCTTCCCTTCGTCCGCACCGTCCGACCCCCCGAGGGCTGGGACGAGAGCGGGGGACCCGATGGCGGTCCCGGGGGGGCGTACACCGGTCCCGGGGAGAAGATCAACAGCGAGTGGCTCAACGGGCTGGACATCCCGACGGCCAAGGCGCAGGCCACCGAGTGGCTCGAGGCCCGAGGGATCGGGCGGCCCAAGGTCAACTTCCGGTTGCGTGACTGGCTGGTGTCCCGGCAGCGCTTTTGGGGGTGCCCGATCCCCATCGTCTACTGCCCGGAGCACGGGATCGTCCCGGTGCCCGAGGACCAGCTCCCGGTGCTGGCCCCCGACGATGTCGAGTTCCTTCCGACCGGTGAGTCCCCGTTGGGCAACAACCTGGAGTTCCTGGAGACCACCTGTCCGATCTGCGGGGGCCCGGCCGTCCGGGAGACCGACACCATGGACACCTTCGTCGACTCGTCCTGGTACTTCCTGAGGTTCACCGATCCCTGGAACACCGAGGCACCGTTCGACCCGGAGATCGCCCGACACTGGATGCCGGTCCGCCAGTACATCGGGGGGATCGAGCACGCCATCCTCCACCTGCTCTATGCCCGCTTCTATACCAAGGCGCTGGCCGACCTCGGCCTGTCCCCGCGGGAGCTGCGGGAGCCCTTCGGCCAGCTGTTCACCCAGGGCATGATCCGGATGGACGGCAAGAAGATGTCCAAATCCCGGGGGAACCTGGTCTCTCCCTCCACCTATTTCAACTCGGTGGGAGCCGACGCCCTCCGGCTGTTCCATCTGTTCGTCGGGCCTCCGGCCGACGACATGGACTGGACCGCCCAGACCGACAGCGTCATCGAAGGCTGCGCCCGCTACCTCGACCGGGTGTGGCGGCTGGCGCTGCCTCCCGAGGACGGCGCCCCCGAACGTCGAGGCGGCGACCTGACCCCGGAGGACCTGAGCATTCGACGGGCGACCCATCGGCTGATCGACCGGGTCAGCCGGGACTACGAGCGCTGGTCGTACAACACCTCGGTGGCCGCTTGCATGGAGTTCGTCAACCGGGTGCAGCCCTACGCCCGGGGGGATGGGCACGCCGAGGTGGTGGGCGAAGCCGTCGACACCCTGTTGCTGTTGCTGGCCCCGATGACCCCCCATCTGGCCGCCGAGGCCTGGGAGCGCCGGCACGGGGACCATATCCATCTGCGCTCGTGGCCGGAGTCGGATCCGGCCCTGGCGGTGGAAGAGACGGTCACCCTGGTCGTCCAGGTCAACGGCAAGGTCCGTGACCGCATCGAAGTGGATCCCGCCGTCAGTGAGGAAGAGGCGACCCAGCTGGCGTTGGCATCCCCCAAGGTCGTCGAGGCCTTGGACGGTGGAGCCCCCCGCCGGGTGATCAGTCGGCCCCCCCGGCTGGTCAACGTGGTTCCCTGACCGGCGCTACGCCTTGAAGGCGGCCAGCACCTCGGCCCAGCGATCGGGGTCGACACCGTAGGGGGCGTAGAAGCTGAACCGGTCCACCACTCCGCCGAACCGGGCCAGGATCTTGCCGGGAAGCTCGTCGAGCTCGCCCACCACCGCGAAGGTATTGAGGATGTCGTCGTCGATGAGGTCGGCCATCTTCACCCACTCTCCCCGCTTCGAAAGGGTGTTCAACTCGGGCTGGAGATCCCCCCACCCGTGGAGCTCGAGGACCGGCCGGTAGGCGGGGGTGGAGCCGTAGAAGGCGAGCTGCTTCTTGACCGCGGCGGCGGCGGTGGCGAAGGCCTCCTCGGAGGTCCCGGTCACCACCATCCCCGGGTAGGAGATCTGGACGTCGGCGCGGGTCTTCCCGCCGCGGGCCAGTCCCCGTTCGAAGGCGGGGACGGAGACCTCCCGGAGGTAGCGCTCGGTGGTGAAGCCATGGGCCAGCAACCCGTCGGCCACCTCCCCGGCCACCTCGGTCATCACTTCGCCGACCGCCGCCAAGAAGACCTTCGGACTGCCGTAGGGATTCGGGCCCGGGTCGAACATCGGGGTCATCAGGGTGTGCCGGTAGAACTCCCCCCGGAAGGCGAGGCGGCTGTCGTCGGACCAGCTGGCCCAGATCGCCCGCATGGCCAGGATCAGCTCCCGCATCCGGGGGGCGGGGTGCGACCACGGCATCGAGAAC
>DATARI010000101.1:0-27022 GCA_036264255.1 Acidimicrobiales bacterium
GGCTTCTACGGTGACCCTCCGAGCCTTTCCAAGCTCTCCGAGGGAAATCTCGTCTACACCACCGACTTCCGATCGGTCTACGCCTCCGTGTTCGACAGCATCCTCGGTGTCGACCCAAAGCCATTCCTCAACGGATCATTCAAGGCCATCCCATTCGTGTAGAGGCACCATCGTCATAGCCGCCAACCGTCGCCACCCAAAGGAGTCGCCGTGGCCAAGATCAACGCACTGTTCCGATCCCACCGTCTGGTCGCCCAAGTCGCGGTGGCCGTCATCGCCCTCGGCGCCGGGATCGGGGTGGGCTTCGGGATCTCCGACCTGGCGGGGTCGGCCTCTCCGGTGGCGGATCCGACGCCGACAACCCCCACGACTGCCCCTCTGGCAACGCCCAAGGGCACCGGCCAGGGCAACCAGCAAGGCGTTCGAGGCCAGATCACCGCCGAGAACGGCTCGACCTGGACCGTCCTGTCCCGGTCCGGCAAGACCGTTACCATCGAGGTCACCGCGTCCACTCAGTTCGGGACCAAGGCCCGGCCGTCGTCAGCGTCTCAGTTCGTCACCGGGAGTCAGGTGGCGGCTATCGGCACACGAAGCGGGACTACCGTCACGGCCACCAGGGTGGTGGTACCGGCGGCAGCCGGCACTACCGGAGGTACCAGCCCGCCGACTACCCCGCCGGCAACGACGACGAGCCCGTCGAGCACCTCGACCGGACCTGAAGCCTCGGCATCAGCCATCTCGATTCCGAAAGGGGTCTAGACGGGGCCGGAGCCGCTCCACGGAGGAACGGTGACAATGAAGCGGGAGCCGCCGTCGGAATTGATGGGGGATTCCGCCCGAACGGCCGCGCCCATGGTGGTCGCAATCTCCGCCACGATGGCGAGCCCGAGCCCTGAGCCGATCTTGCGATTTGGCCCCCGGTCGGCTTGATAGAACCGATCGAATACCTTTGGCAGGTCATCGGGCGCGATCCCCGGGCCGTCGTCTTGGACGGTGATGCTCTGCCCGGTCGGTAGGCGAGGGTCGGCGGAATCCGACAATGACACGGTGATGGTTGAACGGGCATAGGTAAAGGCATTCTCGATGAGATTGGCCATGAGCTGAGCCAGCCGGTCGGGGTCAGCCGACAACTGCATTGTCCCGTGATGAGGCGAATTCACCACCAGGTCCAACCCGGTCCGCTCGGCCAGGGGCCGGAAACCATTGGCCGCCATGGTCACCACCTCGGCCCCATCAGTTGGGCGGATCTGCATCGACAGTTGCCGCGTCTCCAGCTTGGCCAAATCGAGCAAGTCACCCACCAGGCGTTCCAGTCGGCGGGATTCGGCGATGATCACTTCGGCGGCTTGGGACGTGTCAGCGATCGCGCCATCCTGGATGGCCTCAGCGAAGCCTCGGATCGATGTCAACGGCGTGCGCAGATCGTGGGACACCGACAACAGCAACTGACGCTCCCGCTCCCGACCGTCGGCCAGGCTCTGGGCCATGACATTGATCGAATGGGCCAAAGAGGAGAACTCTGTGTAGTCGCGCTCCCGTACGGAAACTCGGCTCTGAAGATCGCCGGAGGCAATTTGCCCGGTCACCTCCATCGCCTCGATCAATGGACGAGACATCCGTCGGCTCATCTGCCACGCCACCAACGCTGCGATGAGGAGCGTCGCTCCGCCGGCCAGGATGAAATAGCTCCAGCTCGGACCGAGATTTCCGGCTTGACGAGTGAGGAGGATGACGAGCTGACCTTTGACGTGGAGCCGGGCCCGATCCTGGGGGGTCAAGGTCACCGGCGCGGCGGCGAAGACGAGCGACCCGTTTCGACCGGAAAGGGTCTGACCCTCGAGGAGGAGGCTGGTGTTGAGATCGGCGCGGGTGACACCGGGCGGCAGCTGGGAGGTCACCTGACCTTGAGGATTGATCGTCACGATTCTGGCGTCTTCCAAATTGAGGACCCGCCGAATATCCCGGAGCACAACCAACGACTGGGTGCGGCTGGCGGTGGATGTGAGGGACTTGGCCTCTGCCACCAGCTGTTGGGTCGCCTGCTGCCGGGCGGAATTTCTGCTCAGCAACAGGCTGCCCGCACCCGCAATTACCAGCACGCCAGCGACAAGGCCCACCAGCGCGATCATGAGCCGTTGGCGCACCTGGCAACTCCCCTCGCCGAGCGATCGGCCTCAACCCAACCGGTAGCCAACGCCCCATACCGTGGCCAGGGGAAGGGACTCGCCCAGCTTCTTACGCAACTGGGCGACGTGGACGTCGACGGTCCGTTCGTCTCCGTACCAGCCGGCGCCCCATACGGCATCGAGCAGTTGCTGGCGGGTCAATGCCAATCCGATGTTCTGGAACAAGAAGGCGAGGAGGTCGAACTCGCGAGTTGTGAGCGCGACCAATTCTCCGGCCAGGCGTACATCCCTGCGGCGCAGGTCGATCTCCAGGTCACCGAGCGCAACGGTCTCGGTGAGGCGGGGGGCTTCTCCGGTCCGGCGAAGGATGGCACGGACTCTGGCTACTAACTCGCGGGGTGAGAACGGCTTCACCAAATAGTCATCGGCGCCGAGTTCGAGACCAAGGATCCGATCGACTTCATCGTCTCGAGCGGTGAGGAATAGCACAGGGATGCTCTCCTTGGCTCGGATCTCCCGGCATATGTCGAAGCCATTCCGCCTGCCCGGCAGGCCAACATCGAGAATGACGAAGACTGGGGGTTCTTGTGCAATAAGGGCAAGCCCCTCGTCCCCGTCTCGAGCCAACAGCACTCTGAATCCGTCCTTTCGAAGGTATAGATCGACCAGGTCGGCGATATGGGGGTCGTCCTCGATGACGACGACAGTGCCCATTGGATCGCTCACCGGACCAGCCTGACACCCAAAACGGTGCAGCGTGGCTCCAATCGCCGATCCCTAACACAATCCTCATCTTTGCTCTACAGATGCATCACGTCCGCAAAGGAGTATGCATCCGTCGGATCAATCGCAAAGGAGTTCGCATGTCCAAGAGAAGCACAGTGTTGTTCGGCGCAGTGGTGGTCGCCTCAGTCGCAGCCGTCGGCACCTCGTGCGGTCCTGCGTGGGCAGCGACTCCGTCAACCCCGGCTCCGTCAACCCCGGCTCCGTCAACCCCGGCTCCGCCAACCCCGAGTTTGACGATGATCCAGAGCCGAGCTGCCTCGGCCATCACCACCCGGGTGAACGATCTCAACGCGGCGGTGGGGAAGGTCAATGCTGATACCAAACTCGGGAGCGATTCCCCGGCATTGGTGAGCTATTTGCAAAAAGGCATTCCCGGGCTCCAGCAGCTTGGCCAGAAGATCGCCGGAGATGCAACGGCCCCCGAGGCGGAATCAGATGTCGCCACCATCTTCACCAACTATCGGGTGCTGGCCCTGGTGATCCCGGCGGCCCGGTTGGCGGCGACCAGCGACCAGATCGGAACCAACACCATCCCCAAGCTCACCGCCGCCTCCACCAAGGCGGCCGGGTACGAAACCTCCACCAATCAGGCAGCGCTGGCCCCGTTGCTGGTGGATCTCCATACCCAAATCGCCTCGGCAACCACTTCGGCGTCGGGGGTTGCCGCCACCGTTCTCGGTTACACCCCGGCTCAGTTCAACGCCAACCAAAATCTCTTGGCTGCTTCCAAGGCGTCAGTGAGCTCCGCCCAGACTGCGGTCAAGAAGGCAGTGTCAGATCTGCAGCAGATCCGGGCTGCGGTGAAGGCGGGAAAATAGGGAACGCAGGACTCGCGCCTTCCGCTCAACCATGGTGGAACCCGCCGGTCATCAGCCACCGACCGACCTCCGGAACGGTGACGAACGCCAAGATGAGCCCCAGGGCCAGGCTGGCGGCGATCGACCACTGCCGGAAACCTGCCCCGCTCACTTGCCGCCTGGTTCGGCGCATCCAGTCACGGGGAGCCAGCCGGGCGGTGTCGAGAAGGTGGCCCAGCACATGGATGACCATGGCAGCAATCCAAACGATGAAGCTGGCTTTATGCAGCAACAACATGCGTGCATGCCAAGCCGGCGGCGTGAGCAGCAGGGCGATCCCCGAGGCGAAAACGATCAACGTCAACGTGACCAGGACCGGCCCGAGCAAGCGGAGCACGATGGGCGGCGCCCCCTTGCGCCGGTACTCCGGAGCACCCAGGTAGTAGCGAGCGAACCGCCAGGTGGTACTGCCCACCTTGAGCACCACCGGCGGCACCAGCAACATACCGATGAACACGTGGGGTGTGAGCAGCGGACCGATGCGCAGGATGGTGACGCCCTCCGCCGCCAGCAGCACGAAAAGGACAACGGCAACGGAGGCGGTGAGCCGGGCGTTGGACTCGACGCCATCTCGTTGTCGTCGATGGCGGCGACCGGTCGGTTGGGTGTCGGCTGGAGCCAGTTCAGTCACCGTGCGGGGTCCCTCTCTCGATGGGCAGACGACTGACGGCGCTCGACCAGGTGGAGCGCCAGACGTGGGCACGACGTGACTGCCCGCTGGGCGTGGTCCTCCAGCTGCGTCGGGATGTCCTCATTGTCCACGATCGGGAACCCCCACGGGTCCATCGTCACCCGCTCCGGGAAGAGTTCGGCACACACGCCATGGCCATCGCACATGATGGGGTCGACCACCATCGTCAGTCTTCGCTTCACCATCGGCCGGTTCCAACTCTCTGGGTTGTGTCTGGCCGGGGACACGGCAAGACCGCTCGGGCGTTGGTCAGACCACACGGCTGTCCACCGAGATGGGCGGCTACTTCGCCTTGGAACACGGTAAGCGCGCTGCGCACGAACCGGGTGACACCGTCGGGGTGACGGCAGGCGCCTCGGCCGTCGACCAGGTCGCATACATCCAGGATGGACCGGGTTCCGCCGGGGAGGGCCGTCGGTCGGAAGGCCAGAGCCTGGGTCATCTCTGCCAATCCGGCCAGGCCGTGGATGCAGGGACCGCACTGGCCGGCGGCCTGTTCATTCATGTACCTTACGACTCGCGCCATTTCCGCCAGTGGACACACGGTGCGGGGGAGGAGGGCGATCACCCCGGCGCCGAGTGACGACTGGGCCTGTCGAGCCGCCGCCTCCGTGAGGGGAATGCCCATCAGTGTCGACATGGTGATCCAGCCTCCGCCGTACCCACCCAGGAGGGCGCCGAGGTAGTTCTCAGCTGCGGCGGGGGACAGGTCGAGGACGTCGCGGAGGGGCGTCCCGAGCGGCGCCTCCATCACCAGCGGGGTGGCCCATCTCCCGGTCACGGTCACCAGCATGGTGCCCGGTGACTGTTCGGTCCCGAGAGCTCGATACCAGGCAGGGCCGAACCGGGCGATGAGGGCGACGTGGGCGAGAGTCTCGACATTTTGCACCAGCGTTGGCCGGTTGTTGACTCCGCGAGCACGAATCGGTTCCACGCCGATGAACGATGGCACTGCCTCCCGGCGCCCGTTGAGGATGTTCACCACCGATGACTCCTGGCCGGCGATGAACCTGTCCGGAGCGGCGATCACCTGTATCGGGACCGGGTCGAGACCCAGATGGCGGCGGGCGTCGACTGCCAACTCCACATCTCGAACCTGATGGGCGGGTACGTACATCACCGCTTGCGACGCTTCGAGGGCGGCGGCGGCCAACGACAATCCGTCGATCACCAGGTGGGGGAGTCGGGTGAGGAGAAGGGCATCCTTGCCACTGGCTGGCTCACCTTCTGCCCCGTTCGCCACCACTACCGGCCGGGAGAATCGCCCGTGGCGGATGGAGCTCCATTTGGTCGCTACCGGGAACCAGGCACCACCGTGGCCGCCCAGCCCGCTGGCACTGAGCTTGTCAATCAGGTCCGGGCTCGCCGACAACACCGGCAGCCTGCCCCAGCGGGCCAGGTGGGCTTCGAGACCAACCGGGACGCCCTCGGGACTGAGGCCGCCGAGGACACGGGGGAGGGCGGTCGCCTCGGGCACCGGGCCCGGCCTCGCCGCCACCGGGGTCCTCATTGCCCGCTCCCCGCGGAAGTCCCCGAAACGGTCCCCGTCACCGTCCCGTTGGCTTGATCGAGGTTCAGCTGCATGGTCAGGTCCACCGAACCGCTGGTTCCACCCACCGTCGCTCCGATCGTCGAACCCTGCAATGTCGTCACCTTGCCTGTCTCCGATCCCCAGGTGACCTGGCTGGACGACATGGAAACGCCACCGTTCACGGAGGTGCCGTTGAGCTTGACCACCAGCGGCGGGGTGGTGGCGCCCGAAGGGGTCAAGGTCAAGACCACCGACACCTGTCCATTCTGGTCGGGAGTCGACGTCTGGTACGTCCCCTGCACCGATTGGCTGAACGGGGGGGTGGGGGATCCGCCGGACGATGACGGGGGCGCGCTGGTCGTTGTCCCTGACGAGGACTGGAATCCGGCGTTCAATTGCGCCAGCACCGCCGGCGAGGTCCCGGCACGATGCGACCAGCCGGGGCGGAGGGGGCCGGAAAGAGCCACCACCCCGATGCCGACCATCGTCACCGCCCCCACCACGGCGGCAGCCACTCGTCGCTGCGTCGAGGTGCCTCGCCCGGTGACCAGGCGCCAACCGATCGCCGAGACGACCGACACCACACAGAGGCCGGTGATGATCAGAGCCAGTGACAGGCGGGTGTCGGTACCCGAGCCGAGACCGTGCAGCAGGGCGATCGGCCAGCATAGGTAGGCCAGCCAGTGCACATTCCGCCAGGCCCGGGTGCCGATCCGCCTCCGAAGTCCGCTGGTGATCGCCACCGCCAGGAGCATGTCGAACGCCAGCGCCCCGAAGCCGACCCAGAGCGGGCGGTAGGGGGTCCGGAAGGGGATCACCGCGTCGAGGTACCCGATGGGCACGTACCCGTCAGCGACGGTGGTCACCACGTGCAGCCCGACCAGCACCAGGCAGAACAACGAGAGATTGCGGTGCACCGCCTGGGAGAGGAATCTCGGCCATCGTTCGGTTGTCCATCCGACCGAGGCGACGACCCCCAGGACGACGGTGGCGGACAGAAGGACGAGGGACACCAGCCCGGTGGCGCGGGTCAAATACCACAGAGCGGTGGAGCCTTGACCGACGGCGGCCACCATGGGCGTCACCATCGAGGTTGGGAGGTAGCCGGGGTCTGGATATCGACGGGCCAGTCAGCCAGGCACGAAACCTTGCCGTCCCACTCCACCAGTCGGGACGGAAGACTCCTGGCCGCCAGCCACGAGAGCGCCCCCGGCCCCTTCACCATGGCGGCGGTGGAGGCGGTGTTGGCATCAACACACGACGCCGCCGCCACCGAGACGGTGCGCCATATCGGCTTGACCGGTAGGCCGGTCGAAGGATCGAGGATGTGGTGCACCAGTCGGCCGCCCAACCGCCACTGCCGAACGGCAATCCCCGAGGTGGCGAGGCCGCCGGAGTTGATTGCCACCGCTCCACCGATCGGCAAGCCCCCGGCGGTGTCACCCAAGCCGATCCGGAACCCGCCGGCCGGGGGTGGGCCCGACACGGCGATGTCACCGCCCAATGACACCAGGACACCGCAACCGAGTTGATTGAACACCTGGGCAGCGACCCGGTCAGCCGACCATGCCTTGGCGGTGGCGCCCAGGTCGAGCTGGGTCCCCATCCGTAGGCGAACGGTGCTCTCGGAGATGTCGAGCTCGATGGACTTCCAGCCCGGGACCGGGGCGGGGTCGGGGACACGGCCAGGCGCACCGTCCATGATGTCGGCGAAGTCCCGGTCGTAGCCGAGTCGGTTCATGGCGGCCCCGACGGTCGGATCCACCGCGCCGTCGGTGGCTTCGGCCGCCTGGAGGGCGATGACCAGGAGTTCGAAGAGGTCGGGGCTGACCACCACCTCCCGCCCGCACGCAGTTTGCAGCTGGCTTATCTCCGAATCGACCCGAAACCGGCTTGCCACCCGGTCGATGTGTTCGAGCTCGGACCGGAGAAGCGAGGCGGCCGCGACCAGACAAGCTGGGTCGGTCACGACCAACTCAGCGATGGTCCCGAGAGCGGGAATCCGATAGACGACCTCACCGCCGAGGGTGTTGGGACCAGCCACTGGTGTCAGCTGGCTCCGGTGGTGACGTGGACCCGTCGCGGTGTCGTCGTCGGCGGGCTGACGGGGGCGGCGGGAACGGTTTGCGGCGCGGACGACCCTGCTGAGCTCCCGGAAGGCGGCGACGTGGTGGGTGTGGTGGTCGAGGCCGGGTTCTGGCTTGACGGGGCCGTGGTGGCCGGGGTGGAGGCGTGTCCGGGCAATGAGCGGCTGACGTAGAGCCCGAGGATCCCGACCGAGGCGACGGTCGCCACTGCGACCCGCTTGGTCACCTTGCTGACTCGGTGCAATGCCAGATCACGCCGAGTCTTCGCACCTCGGGCAGCGGCAGGTTCGTACCTGGTGGGTGCCATGCGTCCAGAGTACGGAGCCACCCTGAAGATCACATGACGCGACCGTGAGAATCAGATAAGAAAGCCCCTCAACGGGGGGACGACTGAGGTTGGAGGGCCGGATCGTTGACGCCGGACTTCGGGGCCTTCACCTGGGGGTTTCCGCGTGTCAGACGAAAGCGCCGACGGGGCCGGTTCCCTCGCTGCCCTCCGGCGTTGTGCCACGACACCTCCATCCGTGCCCCTCCCAGCGGCGCGGTGCCGATCGACCAGCTGCCCCCGGTGGCCCGCACTACTGAGTCGGCGATGGCCAATCCCAGGCCGGTCCCACCCTGGGCGTCGACTCCCCGGTGAAAGCGGTCGAAGACCAGCTCTCGTTGCTCCGGGGATATCCCCGGCCCGGAGTCATCGACATCCAGGAAGATCCGGGCTCCCGTGGTTCGGACACCGACGGTCACCACGCCTCCCACGTCGGCATAGCGGCAGGCATTGTCGACCAGGACGCCGATCAACCGGTCAATCCAGGTCGGATCCGTGGTGAGGGACGCCGGTTCCTGGCCGTCGCGTTGAAAACCCAGCGTGACCTGGCGCGCCGCCGCCACCGCCTGAAACCGGTCGACGCATGCCTCCGCCACCGCCGCCACGTCGACGTCGGCACGTGCATCGGAGTGGGGTCGATCCGCGTCGAGCCGAGCCAGCCACAGCAGGTCGTCCACGATGCTTCGAAGGCGTCTTCCTTCACCGGCAATCCGCTCGAGCACCCCCTGATAGGCGTCGACATCACGCGGACGACTCAGCGCCAGATCGACTTCGGCCTCGATCACGCTCAACGGCGTTCGCAATTCGTGAGAGGCGTCGGCGGTGAATTCGGTCTGCCGGCGTCGGACCACCTCGAGGGGTGCCGAGGCCCGCAGCCCGATGGCCCACGCCCCCAGAAAGACGAGGACCAGGACGACGGCGGCCAGGATTACTTCGGGGAGCACCAGCGTGTTCTGTACCCTCCGGATCTGCCCGATGCTGGCCCCGGCCACCAGCCAGCCGGTCCCCGACTTGATGGCCTCGAACCGGAAGGAGGTCCCACCGATATCGATGGTGGTGGCATTTGCCGTCCACTGCCGGGTCGGGAGTTGCGGTCCTCCGGGGGTGAGCGAGGTGGTGGCTCCGTTGGGCGACACCAACCACACGAAGGCGGGGGCGTCATCGACGTCGTGATCGTGTTCCACTGGGAGCGAGCCTCCCGCCGGGTTGTGCGTGACCGACTGTTGCGCATCGACCAGTCGCTCGGACAGACGGACGTCGGTCTGGTTGGTCAATCGCTGAACGACGAAGATGTTGAGGACGACCACCGCGATCAGGTAGCAGGCAAGCACGATGACCGCGGCGATGGCCGCCACCCTGGCGGCGTGGAGACGGTGCCCGGCTTGGGATCCCATGGTCCGACCAACTGGTACCCGGTGCCCCGCACGGTTTGGATGCCGGCCGTCCCCCCGGCGAGTTTTGCTCGCAGCCGGGCCACGTGCACGTCGATGGTGTTCGATCCGACGGCGTCTGCCTCCGCGTCCCAGATCTGGACGGCGATATTCCGGCGGGTCACCACGGCTGGTGATCGTCGAAGGAGCAGCTCGAGCAGGCCGAACTCGGTGGCGGTGAGGGTGACCGGCTGGCCGCGGGACGTCACTTCCCGGGTGGTCGGATCCATCCGGAGGTCCCCGCAGACGAGCTCGGGGGCAACGGTGAGTGCCGGCCTGCGCTGCAGGGCCCGGAGTCTGGCCAGGAGTTCGGAGAATTCGAACGGCTTCACCAGGTAGTCGTCGGCTCCGAGGTTCAGCCCGGTGACCCGGTCCTCGGTTGCATCCCGGGCCGTGAGTATCAGAACGGGGGTCCGGTCGCCCTGACGACGCATATCGCTGACGATCTCAATGCCGGTCCGCAGGGGCATCCTCCAATCGAGGATGGCCACCTCATAGTCGTAGGCACGAAGATAGGCGACCGCTTGATCGCCATCGGGCACCGCGTCGACTGCGTAACCGTCTTCCCGCAATCCCCGCTCCAACACGGAGCGGAGTGCGTTGTCATCTTCGGCCACCAGCACCCTCACCGGGTTAGTGACACCGGACGCCTGATGATCCCAGCCATGGGGTCAATGTATCCGCCGCACCTGACGATTAGATGACGGCGCCAAGAGCAACTCCGATGCGCTACTGCTGAAGCCGCCCCTGGAGGGCTCCTCGGATCCCCTCGATGCTGCGCCGCTTGAGCAGGAGCAACTTCTGCTCCCGTTCGCTCACGTCCATGGTGACGGAGGGAGGAGGAGCTTGCTCCACCGCCACCGCCACCGGGGCGGGGACGCTGCCGCTCTCCAGGCCACCGGCGCGGGCCCGGGCGATCGAGGCAAGTTGCCTCCGCTCCATGGCGGAACGATCGGCGGAAGGGTCGAGCAAGCGCAGGCTGGCGTGAAACTCGAGGGTATCGACCTCGGTCGGGAAGAACCGGGCCAACTCGAAGTCGACCAGACCCAGCCGCGAGAGCTTCTCCAGCAGAACCAGGAACGAATCCGGGGTGAAGGCGTGGCAGTGCACATCGACGAACTCGTCGGAGGTGTCCATACGGCGACAGGCCTCCAGGGCGGCCACGTCCGGATCGTCGCAGTCCGACCGCACCACTCCGGTGTAGTCGGCTCCCTCGGTCCATACCGCGTGGGTGTCGACGACCCCGTTGATGGCTCTCGAGGTGAAGTCGTACACCTGTCGGTAACTCGGGCGCGTCAGTTGGCGCAGGTAGGCATCCACGATCTCGCTGATATCCGAGGGGGCCCGATTGATGTCGAAGCAGAAGCGCTTGTCGGGGATGACGAGGGACAGGATGGCGCCGGGACGAAGGATCTGGGCGACGTCGGCCATCCAGCCGACGGGATCGGGAATGTGTTCGATGAGGTGGGAGGCAATGACGTAGTCGAAGGGGGCATCCTGGGCCACCGCCTCGGAGATCCTCTTTCCCTCACCGATGACGTAGTCGACATCGACGATGTGGTCGATCCGATCCTGCATCTCGGCGTTGGTGGCGTACTTCCTCTTCAGCTCTTCGGCGCTGGCATGATCGAGATAGCGAACCGGGCCGTCATCCTTGCTCACCCGGGGGGAGGCCAGGGGTCCGATCTCCAGGCCGCGCATGGTGGCGACGTCGATGGCGGCCAGATCACGTCTCATTGCGCACAATGTAGGCGACGCGCCTGTACCGGACGAACCAACCCTGCCGTCGATCGTCGCGCTCGCCTCGGGCTGGTGATCTCCGCCCCCGCCCCCGCTCAGCGCAGGAAAGACCAGATCAAACTGGACGCCGACGGAGTGCTCCCGTCACCCTGCGGCCACCGGTGGGCACCTCCGGCGTACAAGGTGTATTGGACGCGTGTCTGGTCCTGACACGCCGACCAGACGGTGTTGATGGCGGTGCCGGCGGCGGTGACGGACGGGTTGCCCACACAGCCGTCGATCTGACGCCATTGGGCGACGATGTCGCTGACCCGGGGTTCGTCGATGCCCCGCACCTCCTGCACCGGTTCCGGCGCGGCGATGCTCAGGTAGGGATCCTCCTGGTAGGCAACGATGGCGATGGAGACGGGTCGGGAGGGTGTGCAGGCGGGGACCGGCACCGCCTCCACCGCCGCGACCCAGGCAAAGAGACCCGGATCGGCACAGGCCATGCGGTAGGCCATTCGCCCCCCATTGCTGAAGCCAGCCAGGTAAACGGCTTGTGCCGAGGTTCCGGGGACGCTGGCCAGCACATCATGGACAACGGTGGTCAGGAACGAGACGTCGTCGATCCCCGCGGTGCTCGCCAATCCGCAACATTCGCCGGCGTTCCATGATTGCCCGAACCCGGCCGGAAAGACCACAACGGCCTTTCCCACCATGGACAGGAACCCGGTGATCCGGGCGACGCCGGCCGGGGTCATACCGTGGCCGTGCAGCACCAGCAGCACCGGAAGCGGTCCGGGACCGGTGACGGTGGGACGGGTGACGACATAGTCCCGTAGGAGCACGCCGGATTGGACCTGCTCCACTGTCGAGGTCCAGCCGGCCGGAACCGGGACCCCGACGGAGGGACCGAGACCGGGGAGATCGGGCTCGGCCACCCGGTCGGGCGCTCGCGACGAGTCCGTCGGATCCGGCACCGTCGGGGCCGGGATGGGGACCGGTCCGATCGCCGCAGAGGTGGTGCCATGCCCGAGTCCCCTGGCCGCCACCTGGGCGGTGCGGATTCCGGTCAGCACGTGCACGGTCGCCTGGGAGGTTCCCGGCGAGGCCAGCACCCCGAGCCCGGCGAGGGAAACCAAGCTGGCGGCGACGGCGAACTGGCGCAGCCGACGGCCAGGCTTGTCCCAGCGCGAGAGTGGTCGCATTCGTGCTCCGTAGCGTGAGGCTGGTCGGACCGGGCTGATCCGCCGGGCAACTATAGGGTGCCGGGAACCTCAAATGCTGGCCGGCCTCGCCAGGGATCGCCGGCTTCGGTAAAGGCGACGAATTCCCCGTTGCCCAGGTGGAGCGCACTGGCGCCGTCCCGGATGAGGCCGTCGAGGGCGAGAAAACCGATGGCCGACTGGAGGACGAGGCCGTGGGACACGACCACCACCGGCCCCGGTTGTCTCCCCATCGCCTGCCCGATCGCCGACGCCGCCCTTCGCCCCGCTTCGTCCTCGGTCTCTCCGCCCCCGCGACGGACCGGTTGCCCCGAGCTCCAAGCCTGGAACTCGTCCGGGAAGCCAGCCGCCGCCTCTTCCCGGTTGAGGCCTTCCCACCCACCGAGGTACACCTCTCGCAAATCGGGGTCGATGGCCACCGGGACCCCCGACGCCTCGGCCACCGCTTCCGCCGTCGAACGGGCGCGTTGGAGGTCACTGGCGACCACCAATGCGGGTCGGAGGGGTGTCAGCTGAGCCGCGAGTCGGAGGGCTTGTTGCCGACCGGTCGGGTCGAGCGGCGGGTCCGAGTGGCCCTGGAATCGCCCTTCGGCATTCCAGGCCGTCCGTCCGTGCCGGGCCAGCACCAGTCGCGGAACGGTGCCGGGGCCGGTTGCCGTCAATAGATCATCCGTGGGTCCCGGTACCACTTGAACTCGATGAGGTTGTTGGACGGGTCGCGTAGGACCATCGTCAAGTGTTCCTCGGCCTGGCCCTCGAAACGGGACTGGCAGGGCCGGTAGAAGGGAATGCCCCGGGCTTCGATGAGCCGGAGGAGGTCATCGAATTCCTCCCGACGCCGGAAGGTTGCCCCGAAGTGACGCGGGTAGAGCTCGAGTGGCTCCTGAGCCCAGGCGTCGGAGAGATGGCAGACCACTTGATCGCCAAAGAAGTCCAGGGTGATCCGATCGTCGTAGCGTCGGGCGAGGTGGCACCCGAGCCGGTTGACATAGAACTCCTGCGTCTCGTCGAGGTCCCGGGCCGGGATGGCTAGGTGGAAGGCGCTCTCGGGATCACGCATGGACGAGTGGATCAGGCATGAATGATCTGAGACTCGAAGTAGGGGAGGGTGTCGGCCCGCAAGCCCAACCGGAGCGTCTCCACCCCGATCACGTCGGCCACGGCAACGTTCCCGAGGTTGACGTTCGTCCCCACCCGGCGCACGAATTCTGCCTGCAGCTCCTTGGTCGGCGCTTCGAACAGCAGTTGGTCGACATCGACGGCCCCGGACAGGATGTGCTCCAGCAGATCGACCCGAAGCTCGCCGTCGGCGGTACAGAGTCCGCTCCGACCACTCTCCCGGGTTTCGGTGACCACGATCTCGGCGCCGGCGTCGAGATCCTCTTCGATGCTCTCGACCCATTGCTCCGGCGACAGCAGTTGGTTCCGCACCGGGTCCTTGAAGCCGACCTCGCTGAAGACCCTGAAGCTGCCCACGCACTTACGGATGTAGGCGGCTTTCTCGGTGTTGGTCAGCGAGATAGTGCCGTTGGAGATCTCCACCGTGTCGGCGCCCCACTGCTCGCACCACTTCACGAAGCCGTCGAAGGAGTTCTGCACCACGAACTTCTCGAAGAGAGTCCCCCCGAAGTAGAAGCGGATCCCGATGTCACGCAGGCAGGCGATCTTGCGCCCGAGATCGGCGGTCACCAGTGATGTGCCCCATCCGAACTTCACCACGTCGATATGGGTGGCGGCGCTGCTCATGGCGTCTTCGAAGTAGGCGGTGGGCAGGCCGGTGTCCATGACCATCGTGAGGCCGCGATCGCGGGGCTTCACCGTGCGATAAGGCAGGGCAAGCAGGTCGTGGGGCATGGTGATTCCTTTCGTGGAGTTTGAAGAGGACGAGAAACTGTTGTCGGTGGCGGTCATGTCGATGCCACCTCCTGGGGGACACGGCGCAGATCGGCCCGCCGGACCTTGCCGGTGGGCCCGACCGGGAGGCTGGCCATCAGGACGAATTCGGCGGGCTGCTTGTGGCGCCCGAGAAACTGATCGCACCGGGCCTCGAGCCGGGCCGGGAGATCCCAGGCGTCGTCCAGCTCGCCGGCCGGGACGACGAAGGCCACCGGCTCTTCGCCGTAGATCGGGTGCGGACGGCCGACCACGCTGGCGGCCATGACCCCCGGTTCCCGGAGAAGCACCTCTTCGATCTCCCGGGGATGGATCTTCTCGCCACTGCGGTTGATGACGTCGTCGGCCCGACCGTCGAGGTAGAGGTAGCCCTCGTCGTCGAAGTGTCCGAGGTCGCCGGTGGCCAGCCAGCCGTCGGCATCGACCGCCGAGCGGGCCGGAACCAGGTCGTTGGCCGGGGACCAGTACTCCTCCACCACGCTCTCCCCGCGGATCGCCACCATCCCTACGGTGCCGGCCGGGACGGGACGGCCGTCGCTCCCGGCGACCCGTACCGACATGCCGGCGGGGAGGCCCACCGATCCAGGCCGGCGGGCACCGATCGGATTGGCGGTGATCTGGCTGGCGGCCTCGGTCATCCCGTAGGTCTCGACGACCGGGATGCCGGTGCGCTGCTCGAAACGCTCCAGGGTGATGACGGCCAACGGTGCCGAAGCACTGCGGGCGAGCCGGACGCTGGTCATCGAGGCGGCGGGGGGCGGGGTGGCCGGGTCGGCCAGGATGGAGATGATCCCCGGCACCGCGTTGAGCCAGGTCACCCCCTGCTCTGCCACTGTGGACCAGTAGGTCCGAGCCGAGAACCGGCGGTCGACCACCAGCCGGGCACCGGCCTGGAGGGAAGCCAGGACGCCGACCACCAGCGCGTTGATATGGAAAAGAGGCAGCGGGCTGTAGCCGCGTTCCTCGGCGGTGAGTCCGAGGTGGACGACGACCTGCCGGGCGGTGGCCAGCAAGTTCGCCTCGGTGAGTGGGATCGTCTTGGCGGCTCCGGTGGTTCCGGAGCTGGACATGATCAGCGCTGCCCGGCCCCCGCTCGGACGCTCGCCCCGATACCGGGCGACCAGCTGTACCGGCCCCGGCCTTCCGGTTCGCCACAGATCGCAGCCGGCGATGGTGGCGGCGGCGGCCGCCTCCGGACAGTCGGTGATCAGGGCGGAGATGCCGAGGGTGGCCAGACGGGCGGCGTACTCGGAGGCGGTGGCGTTGGGGTCGAGCGGGGCGACGGTGACCCCGCTGGCCAATGCCCCCAGATAGGCGCTGATCATGTCCAGTGGGTCGGCCACCGCCAGACCCACCCGGGCGTCGCCAAAGGCGTCGGCGGTCTCCCGCCAGGCCGTCGCGATGCGGTCCAGGTCCCCGGCCGTCAGCGCCCGGCCGGTGGCCCCTTCCACAAACAGGAGTTGGTGCGGGTCCCGAGCCGCCGCCGCCGTGATGAGGGAGCCGGTGGTCGGGGTCAGGGACGCCGCCGTCGCCGGAATCGCCTCGTTCGTCGCCCTCACCGGCATCACCCGTTGGCTTCGGCGCCGGCCACCGAGCGGGAACGCCAGCGGTGAGCGGTGGATGGCGTAGGCGAGGGCGGTGGCTCCCACCACAGTGATCAGGTAGGCCAGGAAGGTGATGACGGGACCGGGGGCCCAGGCCTCGCCACCCCCGAACCCGTGATCGGTGAGGAGCTTGAGGACGAGGGGGTGGGCGAGGTAGACCCCGAAGGAGATCTCCGATCCCACCGCCACCAGCCGGAGTCCCCGGCGCTGACCGGAAGCCCACCGGTTGCCGATCATGTAGACCACGATCACCGCGGCCAGGCAGGAAGCCAGCATGGCGGGTTGGAGGACGCCGCCCGCTTGGTAGTTCGGCATGATCTGCAGCTGGGCAACATAGGCGCCGATCGCCACCGCGGCGGAGACGCCGGCAATGACCAGCAGCCGGCGCCGGTGACGGTCGACGAAGGCCTGGATCCGCTGGTAATGCACCGCCGCGTACGCCCCGGCGAGCACGTACATGGCGTAGGTGGGGAGGAGTTCGTAGGCCCGGGTATCGAACCAGATCATGGTGGGGGAGGTGGAATGGACGTACTGGAGAACGGCCATCCAGCCCAGGTTGGCCACCGTCACCACCGCCAGAATCCCCACGGCATGGTCGGCGGTCCGTCTCACGAACTTCAACAAGAGGGGGAACACCAGGTAGAGCTGCATGGTGACCAGCAGGAAGTAGAGGTGGTACTCGGCGGTGCCGGTCACCAGGTCGTAACCGAAATGGCTCCATGACCACCCGTGGGAGGTCGGATTTCGAACCAGTTCGTAGATGGCGCTCCAGGCCAGGTAGGGAACCAGCACCAGGGTGAACCGCTTCCGCCAGAATGGCCGGGCCGGAAGCGGGCGGTTGGCGGCCGCATAGACCAGGACGAAGGCGGTCAGCGAGAAGAAGATCTCCCGACCGAATTGCAGCACCATGAGGGTCCCGTTGGCCCCGGTGGTCAGGGCGATCCCGGTGTTGCCGATGGTGTGCACGCCGATCACCGCGGCGAACGTCAACAGCCGCAGGATGTCGACCTGCCAGAGGTGGCCGTCGGCATGGTCGCCGGGCCGGTTGGCATCCCGCGGAACGACCGGATCGAGACCTGGGGACGACCCAGGAATACGGTCAGGGGCGAGGGCCATGTTCTATTTCTACTGTTCTAGGCTGGGGTTTAGCTGAGAGCCGGGTAAAGATTGGGTAAAGAGGATGGGGCCAAATTTGCTGGTGAGCGCCTGATTCCTGCCCAAAAACCGGCTTTCGTAACCCTCTGGGTCCTTAGCCCCCCTCCGATGCCGATGCGTCCAACCCGGCGGTCAGTTTCTTGGGGGCGGTCATCCGGTAGCTCTCCTCGGCGATTTCGGAGATCTCGTCCCAGTCGAGGCCCGGACCGAGCCGGATCCCGACCCATCCCTTCGACCCGACGTAGGCGGGTACGAAGTACCGATCCGGGTCGGCGGCGACCAGCACGGCCTGGTCCCCCGGAGGTGCCTTGCAGGTCATGGAGGTGCCGTCCTCACTCGTCATCACGAATAGCTTGTCTCGTACCCGGAAGGACGGTGCCGTGTGGCCGCCGAAGGGCTTCTCGGTCGCCTCAGGAAAGCGGAGGCAGATCTGGCGCAGGCGTTCGATCGGGTCGGATCGGCGGTCAGAGGGCGTCATCGGCGATGGTCCTTCCAAGCGGTGTCTGAGGGGTAATGGCTGGCCAGACCTCGGATCAGGATATCGACCCCCCGTGCAGGCGTTCGTCGATGGCGTCCTAGCAGCACTCGATCTGAGAACGAGGCAGGCCGGCGTTCGGCGATACTGCTCACGACCGGCGTGGACCCGGAGCGTCCCGAGCGGGGCGCCGGACGCCGCCAAGGAGGATGCCGTGCCGAGATACGCCGTCTTGCTCCGGGGGATCAACGTGGGCGGCAACAAGAAGGTGGCCATGGCTGACCTCCGCCAGCTGCTCTCTGGACTGGGGTTCACCGATGTCCAGACCCTCCTGCAGAGTGGGAATGCGGTGTTCGGCTATCGGCGGACCAAGCCGGAGGTGTTGGCTCGGCGGATCGAGGGGGCCATCCGGGACCAGATGGGGCTGGACGTTTCCTGCATCGTTCGGAGCCGGGAGGAGATGCAGGCGGTCATCGCCGACAATCCTCTGCCCCGGGCGGTCAAAGACGGATCCAAGTTCCTGGTGGTGTTCCTCTCCGGCCCTCCGGACCCCGCCCAGTTGGCCGAACACGACCCGGTGGAGCTCGCCCCCGATCGCATCCGGCTGGGCGACCGGGTCATCTACCAATGGTGCCCGGACGGCATCCTGGCCGCCCCCGCGGCCGGTGGGTTTGTCGAGAAGTTCCTGGCCGTCACCGCCACCGGCCGCAATTGGAACACCGTGACCAAGCTCGGCGCCCTCCTCGACGGGTGACGGAGACCGGCCTTCCCCTCAGGGGACGAAGCGGTAGCCCATCCCGGATTCGGTCCGGAAATACCGTGGACGGGAGGGGTCGGACTCGAGCTTGCGGCGCACCCGGGCCATGAGCACCCGGAGGTACTCGGTCTCGGTTCCGTACTCCGGTCCCCAGACGTCGTGGAGCAGTTGCCGCTGGGACACCAGCCGGCCCGGATTCCGGACGAGCACCTCGACGATGTCCCACTCCTTCGGAGTCAGGTGGACGTCGGCGCCGGCCTTGCTCACCTGTTTGGTGGCGAGGTCGATGACGAATTCTTCCGTCTCCACCCTCGGATCCTCCGGGCCGCTCGGCGTCCGCCGGAGGGCGGCGCGCAATCGGGCCAGCAGTTCGTCCATCCCGAACGGCTTGGTCACGTAGTCGTCGGCGCCGGCGTCCAGAGCCTCGACTTTCGACACGCTCTGGTGTCGGGCCGACAGGACGATGATGGGGACCGAACTCCACCCCCGGAGGCCGCGCACCACCTCGATGCCATCGATGCCCGGCAGCCCGAGGTCGAGGAGGATCACGTCGGGTCGGCGTTCGGCCGCCAGCTCGAGGCCCTCTTCCCCCCGTCGGGCCGCCAGCACCTCGTAACCCCTGGCCTTCAGGCTGACCCGGAGCGCCCGCAGCAAAGCAATGTCATCGTCCACGATCAGGACCCGGGCGCCGGCGTCGCGGTCCTGGCTGGCCAGGGCCGACCCCGACGGCGGGACGGTCATGCCGATCGACCCTCGAGCGGGTCCGCCGGCGCCCCGATGGCGGGGTCGGGCTCGGCCCCGGTCTCCGGTGGTGTCACCGCCGGCAACCGCACCACCAGGGTGGCGCCCCCGCCGGGGGTGTCCTCCAGGTCGAGGTCCCCATCGACCGCTTCGACGAAGCCGCGGGCGACAGCCAACCCCAGCCCCACCCCGACCCGGCTGGCGGTGTCCCCCGACCTCTGGAACGGGCGGAACACCAACTCGCGATCCTCCGGCGGTATCCCGGGGCCCCGGTCGACCACCCGGAGATCCACCCGACCGGCCACCGCCCCGGCTTCGATCCGCGGCGACGCCCCCTCGGCATGGACCAGCGCGTTGTCGACCAGGTTGGCGACCGCTCGTTCGAGGAGGACCGGGTCGGTGCGGACCAGCGGGAGGTCTTCGGGTATGTCGACGCCGACCCCGTCGGCTCGAGGGCCGAGTTCGGCGAGCACCGAGCTGACGACTTCGCCGATGTCGACGGCCCGGTCCCTGATCTCCATGGAGCCGGTCTGGAGCCGGCTCATGTCCAGCAGGTTCTCCACCATCGCCGACAGCCGGTCCGATTCATCATCGATGGTCCGCACCAGCGTCTCGGTCTCCTCCGGGTCGAACTGCAACTGTTCGGACAGCAGGCTGCTCGACGCCGCCTTGATCGAAGCCAGGGGGGTCCGAAGATCGTGGCTGACCGCGGCCAGGAGGGCGGAGAGGCGATCGTTGGCCCGGGCCAGGGAGTCGGCATCCGCCGCCTCCGCCTGCAGCCGTTGGCTGTCCAGGGCCACCGCCATCTGGGCGGTGAAGCCGGCCAGGATCTCCCGGTCCTCGCCGGAGAGCTCGGGACCTCGCAATGCCAGCACCGCCGTGTCGGCGATGGGGATGGCCACCGAGGCTTCTTCCGGTGTCCGGGGTGGGTCGGAACCGACCGCCGCCGCGCTGTCCCAGCGGACGAATCCGGTGCCGGATGCGGGTCTGGGGTCGGCCCGCCCGCCCGCCTCCCCTTCCGGGTGCCGCCGGAGGATGGCGGCGGCCTCGAGCCGGAAGGCGACCAACAGGTCCTCGAGAAGGTCCGGTAGCGGATTGCCCAATGGGGACACCAGACGCCCCGCCACTCGAGCCAGCATGTGGGCGTCGGCCCTCGCTTGGGCGGCGATGCTCGACCGCCGGACCGACAGGTTGACCAGGGTGCTCACCCCGCCCGCCACAACCAGGAAGACGAGGAGGGCGACGATGTCCCGGGTGTCGGCGATGGTCAGCGTGTGGATCGGCGGAGCGAAGAAGTAGTTGGAGAGCAGGAACCCGGCCACCGCCGCCAGTGCCGCCGGTCCCATCCCGCCGATGATGGCCACCGCCATCACCAGGATCAGGTAGGTGCTGAGGGCGGTGGACAGGTCGATATGGGCCCGGTTGGCCGCCAGCAACAGGGTGGCCAGCGGAAATCCGACCAGGCCGACGATGACCGCACCGATCTGCCGTCGCACCGGGAGCGGGGAGGTCAACGCCCGGGCCAGGTAGCCATGCCGCCGGCTCCGCCGGCGCGGGGTGGCGTCGATGGCGCCTTCAGGGCCGTCGGACTCCGGCCCTCGTTCGTCGGTGGCGATGACGTGGACGTCGAGTGAGCCGCCGGAGGCCCGGATGACCGAGTTGACGACGGACCCTCGCACGAACTCGGTGAGCCGGCTCCGATGGGTGGCGCCAAGGACCAGTTGGGTGGCGCTCTCCGCCCTGGCCACCTGCACCAGGGTGGGCGCCACCGCGGCACCCACCACTTCGACATAGCGGCCACCCAGTTCATCGAGCAGGGCGCGGTTCTTGATAAGGCCCTCCGACGACGGACCGGTGAGGGCGTCTTCGGCCCGCACGTGGACACCCACCAACTCCGCTTTGGTCCGCATGGCCATCCGGGCGGCCCGGCGCACCAGCACCGCCCCTCCCGGCGCCCCGGTCAACGACACCACCACCCGTTCCTTGGTCTCCCAGGGGCCGGCGATCCCGTGGCGTTCCCGGTAGTCGTGGAGTTCCTCGTCCACCCGGTCGGCCAGCCACAACAGGGCGAGTTCCCGGAGCGCGGTCAGGTTGCCGGTGCGGAAGTAGTTGCCGAGGGCGGCGTCGATCCGCTCCGGGGGGTAGACGTTGCCGTGGGCCAGCCGACGTTGCAGGGCCTCGGGAGCCATGTCGATGAGCTCGATCTGGTCGGCCGACCGCACCACCCCGTCCGGGACCGTCTCCCGCTGGACCACCCCGGTGATCCCTTGCACCACATCGTTGAGCGACTCGAGGTGTTGGAGGTTGACGGTGGAGATGACGTTGATCCCGGCGTCGAGGAGCTCCTCGACGTCCTGCCACCGCTTGGCGTTCCGGGAGCCGGGCACGTTGGTGTGGGCCAGCTCGTCGACCAGGGCCAGTTCCGGGTGGCGGGCCAGCAGGGCGTCGAGATCCAGCTCCTCGAAGGTCTGGTCCCGGTAGGCCACCGGCTTCCGAGGCAGGACTTCCAGATCCCGGAGTTGGGCTTCGGTCTGCGGCCGGCCGTGGGTGTCGACCCAACCGACCACCACGTCGGTGCCGCGTTCTTTCCGCCGCCATCCCTCGTTGAGCATGGCGTAGGTCTTCCCCACACCGGGAGCTGCCCCCAGATAGAGCCGCAGCTTTCCTCGTGCCACCCCTACAGCTCCTCGCAGTAGCTGGCCCTTATGTGGTGCCAGAGATGAAACGCGTCCCGGCCAATGGCGACCTGCCCGACCCGCAGGCCCGGCTCACCGAGGATACTCAGCGGGCAGGTCCCCGGGATCCGGCCGCCCTGGCGACGGCATCCTGCCCTCCTCGGTCATCGGCCAGACTCGATACTAAATCTGACTCCGTCCGGCCAGGGCGGTGGCCAACCATTTCGAGCTCTTGACGACCGCGGCGGGTGGGGCCTGGGCCAGGACCTCGGCAGCCAGATCGCCGATGGTGACCCTCGACAGCGAATCCCGCCAGGCGGCCTCGGCCTGCCACATGGCGGCGGCGATCCCACAGGTGGGGGGGTAGGCGCGGGCCGCCACCCGGGACGGGCCCTGCCGCCGGATCTCGGTGCAGCGGAAGAAGTTCCCCCCACCTTCCACCGCCTCGAACACGTTGAGCAGAGTGATGTCTGTCGCCGGCTTGGCCAGGTGATAGCCACCGTGCCGCCCGGTCATCGATGCCACGATCCCGGCCCGCATCAGGGCCTGAAGGGATTTCGCCAGGTAGGGCCCGGGCACCCCGTGGTACTCGGCCAGCCGAGCGGCCGGAAGCGAGGCACCGGGGGGGAGCATGGCCAGCACCACTGCGCAGTGCGCCCCCCATTCGACCCCCTCGTTCATCCGCATATCCGGATCTTACTTGTCCGAGTAAACCGCCGGTCGTAAACTGGGATATTGGACATCTGGGTATGAGGAGGCTGCTGGGATGAGGATCGCCGTCGCCGGAGGCACCGGCACCGTAGGGAAGTACGTGGTCCTGGCGGCCGAACGGGCCGGCCATCAGGTGGCGGTGCTCAGCCGGCGGACCGGGGTGGACGTCCAAACCGGAGACGGGTTGAAGGCGGCGCTGGAGGGAGCCGATGTCGTCGTCGACGCCATCAATGCGGAGTCGACGAACCGTTCGAAGGCGTCGGCGATCTTGGAGGCGACCACCCGTCGGCTCCAGGTCGTCGGGGCTGCCCAGGGGGTGGCCCGGCTGGTCACCCTCTCGATCGTCGGCATCGACCGGGTCCCGGGCTTCGGCTACTACCAGGCGAAGCTGGCCCAGGAGGCGGCCGCCCTCGACGGCCCCCTTCCGGTCACCATCCTGCGGGCCACCCAGTTCCACGAGTTCCCCGCCCAGGTGCTCGGTCGGATGCACGTCGGGCCCCTCGCCCTGGTCCCCCACATGCGGGTCCAGCCGATCGCCGCCCGCACCGTCGGCGAGATCCTCATCGAGGTCGCCACCGCCCCGCCCGGCGAGACCATCGTGGAGGTCGCCGGTCCGGAGCCCGCCGACCTGGTGGACCTGGCCCGGGCGGTCGTCGTCCGGCGGGGTCAGCGGACCGCGGTGGTTCCGGTGCCGGTGCCGGGGCAGGGGGGCAAGGCGATGCGGAGCGGGGCGCTGCTCCCGACCCCGGGCGTCCGCCTCGCCGGCCCCCGGTTCGCGGAGTGGTTGGCCGGCGAGGACCTGGCTGCGGTGGGCTGAGGCGCCCGGGGGCGAAGGCCCCCGCCACCGCCGGGAAGTCCGCTACTACCATCTGCCTATGGAGCTTCGCACCCTCGGACGTACCGGCGTCAAAGTCAGCCCGCTGTGCCTCGGAGCCATGATGTTCGGCGCCTGGGGAACCGCCGATCACGACGAGTCCATCCGCATCATGCACCGGGCCCTCGACGCTGGCATCAACTTCGTGGACACCGCCGACGTCTACTCCCAAGGTGAATCGGAGGAGATCGTCGGAAAGGGCCTCGCCCAGGTCCGGCGCGACACCATCGTGTTGGCCACCAAGGTCCACGGGGTCATGGGCCGTGATCCGAATGCCCAGGGCAACTCCCGCCGATGGATCATCGCCGAGTGCGACAACAGCCTTCGGCGATTGGGTACCGACTACATCGACCTCTACCAGATCCATCGCCCGTCACCCGACACCGACATCGACGAGACCCTCGGCGCGCTCACCGACCTGGTCCGCGCCGGCAAGATCCGCTACTTCGGCAGCTCGACGTTTCCGGCTGACGACATCGTGGAGGCGCAGTGGGTGGCCGAGCGCCGGGGCCGGGAGCGGTTTGTGACCGAGCAACCCCCGTACTCCATCCTGGTCCGGGGGATCGAAGCCGACGTGCTGCCGAGATGCCAACAGTTCAACATGGGGGTGTTGTCGTGGAGCCCGCTGGCCGGGGGTTGGCTGTCGGGCGCCTTCGGGCCGGGCCGGGCCAACACCAGCCGACGCTCGGCCATGTTGCCCGACCTCTACGACATGGCCAAACCCGGCAACGCCGAGAAGCTCCAGGCGGTGACCTCGTTGACCGAGTTGGCCGGAGAGGCCGGCCTGACCTTGGTGCAGCTGGCCCTCGGGTTCGTCCTCGAGCATCCGGCCGTCACCTGTCCGATCATCGGCCCTCGGACCATGGAGCACCTGGAGTCGCAGCTGTCGGCCGCCGATGTCCGACTCAGCCCCGATGTCCTCGACCGCATCGACGAGATCGTGCCCCCGGGGACCGACTTGAATGCCACCGACATCGGTTGGGTGCCACCCGCCATTGCCGATCCCTCCCTCCGCCGACGTCCGGTCTAGATCCGTGACCGTCGATGCGCCGGTGGAGTTCGACCCCTTCTCGGACGAGTACTTCAATGACCCCTACGACCTCTATCGCCGGATGCGGGACGAGGCCCCGGTGTCGTTCAACCCCCGCTACGGGTTCTGGGCGATCTTCCGCTACGAGGACGTCTGCCGGGCGGCCAAAGACTGGGAGTCCTTCTCCTCCAGCCACGGGGTCGACCTGTCCAGCCTGAGCAAGCCGCCGGAGCTGATCCGCCGGCTGGACAGCATGATCATGCTGGACCCCCCCGAGCACGACCGGTTGCGGGCGCTGGTGAGCCGGGCCTTCACCCCCCGGGCGGTGTCGAGCCTCGAGCCGATGATCAGCGAGGTGATTGCCGGGTTCCTCGACGCCGTCGATGACGACGGCTTCGATGCGGTGGCCGACTTCGCCGGGCCGTTTCCCGTCGAGGTCATCTCCCGCATGCTCGGCGTCCCCGAGGCCGATCGGCAGCAGATCCGCCACTGGCTCGACGTGATGCTCCATCGGGAGCCGGGGCAGATGGACCCGACCCCGGAGGGGGCGGCGGCGGCCATGGAGGACGTGGCCTACTTTTTGGACCTGGTGGCCGACAAACGCCGGCATCCCGGTGACGACATGATCAGCCGCTTGATCGAGGCCGAGGTCGACCGGGGGGACGGGGGCATGACCCGCTTGGACGACGCCGAGATCGCCGGGTTCGCCACCCTGCTGGGGGGTGCCGGGGCGGAAACGGTGACCAAGCTGGTGGGCAACGCCGTGGTGCTGTTTGCCCGGAACCCGGACGAGTGGCGGAAGGTGTTGGACGATCCCGGCCGGATCGGCAGCGCGGTGGAGGAGATCCTCCGTTTCTGGCCGCCGGCCCAGTACCAGGGGCGGTTCTCGGTGCGGGACGCCGACTACGGCGGGGTGACCGTGCCGGCTGGCTATCCGACGATTCTGGTCACCGGGTCCGCCACTCGCGATGAACGGTTCTACCACCGTCCCGACGTGTTCGACATCGACCGACCGCCCTCACTGGCCCTCGGATTCGGGTACGGCATCCACAGCTGCCTGGGGGCCGCCCTCGCCCGGATGGAAAGCCGAATCGCCATCGGCGAGCTGGCCCGCCGGTGGCCGAAGTTCGACGTCGACGAAAGCGGATGCCAGCGGGTCCACATGTCGAACGTGGCCGGCTATTCCCGGGTGCCGCTCCGCCGGGTGGGCTGACCGTCTGGAGCCGTCAGCTGGTTCCGGGTGCGGGCGACCGGGTCACCGGCCGGTCCCCGGTGTCGACCAGATCCTGGGCCACCTCCCGGAGCCGGACATTCAGATGCTGGGATGCCCGGCGCAGGATGTCGAAGGCCTGGTCGGAGGTGATCCGTTCCCGTTCCATCAGGATGCCCTGGGCCTGACCGATGAGCTCACGGGTGGCCAGTGCCTGGTTGAGGTTGCTGGCCCGACGGTCCTCGTCCTCGTGGGTTTGGGCGCCCCCGAGGGCCAGGGCGGACAGCGTGGCGAAGATCAGCCCCTTGGCCCGATCGGTGGCACCGAAGGCGCGGGGGTACTGGGCGTAGAGGTTGAGGGCGCCGAGGGTCCCATTGGTATACAGGTGGAAGGCCAGCCCGCCGCGGGCACCGGCGGCAGCGGCCTGGGGTCCGAACGTGGGCCAACGGGCGTCGTCGGCCAGATCTTCGGCGTAGACGGTGGTTCGCTGTTCGATGGCGTCGAGACAGGGTCCTTCGCCGGTCGCCTGCTGGAGGCCGTCGATATCGAGAACCAGTGGATGGGTTTTCACCGCGGTGGCCACCGAGTCGGCTTCCAACAGGAAGATGCCGGCAAAATCACACCCGTCGATGGTCGCCACCGCCTGGTCGACCACCACCTGAAGGGTGTCGGCCACGCTTCCCGCCGCAAACAGGACCCGCGCCACTTCGGAGAGGTTGGAGGTGAGCTCGGTGGTGGTGTCCTCGGGGCTGGCCATGATCTCCGGTTCCAAGTGCATTTTATCGAGAAACGCGTCCACGGCCAGCCTGGCCCGCAGCTCGGTCATGCAGGCATAGAGGTGGGTGCTGACCGTGCCGTCCTGCTCGGAGAGGAGGTCGGCCACCTGCTGGTAGGTGTGCTCACCAAAGTAGGCGGCCACGATCGCCCGCCGTTTTTCCTCCGGAAGCCGGACCAACAGCCGCCAGGCGTCCTCGCCGGAGAGCCGGCGCCGCTCGGGTTGCCGATCGCCGGGTCCGGGGCGGCCCCCGGGACCCCGGGAGGGACCGGTGTTCAGTCGTCGGCGGGCCTCCCGGTAGGTCTGGGTCAGGAGATGGGTCCGGAGTGATGCCCGCTCCG
>DATARI010000002.1:0-2800 GCA_036264255.1 Acidimicrobiales bacterium
CGACGGCTGCGTGTTCACCTACCGCGACGGGCTGCCGTATCCGACCGGCGAGGACGGGACGCCGGCCAGCTTCGAGATCCTCGGCACCTGCCCGACCCAGCACTTCACCCGGGAGACCGCCCCCCGTCCGCCCAGGCCCGGGGAGCCGAGCGAGTTGGAGTACATCGCCTCCCGGGTGTTCGGGTCCCGCCAGCCCGAGGCGATGGAGCGCCTCCGACACGGCCACGCGGTGCTCGGGGCGTACACCAACACCGCCGGCGCCACCGTGGTCACCTCGGGATCGACCGACTGGGCGCACGGGCTGGCCGGGCGGGATCCGCAGATCGAACAGATCACCCGGAACATCCTGACCCGACTGGGATAGAGCCGGTCGCCGGGCTCAGAAGCCCAGGCGGTCGAGGGCGTCCTCCCGGTGCTGCCAGCGCTTCTCCACCCGGACGAACAGTTCGAGGTAGGCGCCCGGGGGCATCTGCTTCCGCACCGCGGTGCCCACTTCCTTGAGGGTGCTGCCACCCTTGCCGATCACGATCCCCTTTTGGGAATCCCGCTCGACCAGGATCTCGCACCGGACCCGGGGCCATTCCCACTCCGTCACCCGGCAGGCGATGCTGTGGGGGAGCTCGTCCTCCACCCGGGCGAGGAGCTGCTCCCGCACCAGGTCCGCCACCCAAAAGGCCTCGGCGACATCGGTGACCATGCCTTCGGGGTAGTAGCGGGGCCCCTCGGGCATCCGGGACACCACCGCGTCGACCAGGGCGTCCACCCCGTCCCCCTCCGAGGCGGAGACCGGGAAATACTCCACCGGCACCGGGGGTGACCCGTCCTCCTCGGCCAGGGACTCGATCACCTCGGAGACGGCGGTGAGATGGGTGAGCACCCCGTTGTCGTCCACCCGGTCGATCTTGTTGACCACCACCAGCAGCGTGGGTTGGCCCGGGGCATCCCCGTCGGCCACCCCCACCTCCCGTTCGAGGGCCGCCGCCCGGGCCAGCGAGCGGACCCGCCGGCTGGCCTGGGTGAGCACCATCCGGTCGCCGGGCCCGATGGCCCCGGTGGCCTCGACCATGGCAATGACCACGTCGACGTCATCCATCGAGGACGACGCCGAATCGTTCATCCGCTCGCCGAGGGCGGTGCGGGGTTTGTGGAGGCCCGGGGTGTCGACGAACACCACCTGGGCCCCGGGCCGGTTCAACACCCCCCGGACCTGGGAGCGGGTGGTGTTCGGACGGGGCGAGGTGATGCTCACCTTGGTGCCGACGATCCGGTTGATCAAGGTCGACTTCCCCACGTTGGGGCGGCCGACCACCGCCGCGAAGCCGGACACGAACCGGTCGGGCTCGCTCACGAGCTGGCGGGCAGCGAGGACCGCGGGATGATCCGGACCCGTTCGATGCGCCGCCCTTTCACCCGGTCGGCGACCAGGCGCAGTCCGGCGATGTCGACCGACTCTCCCTGCTGGGGAACGTGCCCGAGGAGGTCGAACAGCAACCCGCCGACGGTGTCCCACGCCCCGAGAGGAAGGTTGGCGTCGAAGAGCTCGTTGGCCTCGGTGACCACCATCCTCCCGCTGACCGTCGCCTCGCCCGACGGGAAACGCTCCAGCGGGGGCTCCTCCACGTCGAACTCGTCGACGATCTCCCCCACCAGTTCTTCGATCAGGTCCTCCAGCGTGACCAGGCCGGCGGTCCCGCCGTACTCGTTGATCACCACCGCCATGTGGTACTTCTCCGCCTGCATCTCCCGCATCAGGGCGGACACCCGTTTCGTCTCCGGCACGAAATGGGGGGGCCGGACGTGCAGTCCCACCGGGTCCTCCGGCTTCCCGGCCCGGACCGTCCGGATCAGATCCTTGGTGTAGGTCACCCCCACCACGTCGTCGAGGCCTTTTTCGAGGACCGGCAACCGGCTGTAGCCGACGGCCAGGGCCTGTTCCAGGACCGCCTCGACGGTCTCGTCCGCCTCCACCGTCACCATGTCCGGACGGGGGACCATCACCTCCCGCACCACCGTGTCCCCGAACTCGATGATCGAGTGGATGAGCTGGCGCTCCTCGGTCTCGATCACGTCGTCCTCCACCGCCACGTCGGCCATGGCCAGCAGCTCCCCCTCGGTGACGTCGGAGCCGTGACCCAGGGCTCCCTCCCCGATGAGGAGATTGGCCAGACCGATGAGCGCCCCGGAGGCGATCCGGATGGGCCAGAAGGCCACCATCGCCGACACCAGGGGAGCACTGAAGAGGGCCGCCCGCTCCGGATGGTGGACGGCCCAGTTCTTCGGCACCGCCTCCCCCAGCACGAAGATGACCACGATCTCGAAGACGGTGGCCACCGCCACCCCCCAGGGACCGAACCAGTCCTGGGCGAGGATCCCCACCAGGGTGGCCACCACCAGCTGGCAGATCAGCACCAACAGCAGCACCGGGTTGAGGAAACCCTGCGGGTTGTCGGTCAGCCGTTCGAGGACCTTGGCTCCCCTACGGCCCTCGTCGACCAGCGCCGCCGCCTTGGCCCGGCTCATCCGGACCAGGCTGGTCTCGGCCAGGGCCAATACCGCCGAGGCGGCCAGCAGGATCACCACCACCGCCAACACCACCGCATCGATCGGCCGGAAGCTCTGGGTGGCCAGCAACCGGAGCCCGATCACGACGCCACCCGGTAGTAGAGCGCCAGCAGCTGCTGCTCGCGCTGCTCCATCCGTTCGGCCTCGGCATCGACTTCATGGTCCATCCCCAACAGGTGGAGAATCCCGTGCACCACCAGCAGCGCCAGTTCGTCCTCGAAGCTGACGCCATGCTCGA
>DATARI010000005.1:0-20934 GCA_036264255.1 Acidimicrobiales bacterium
CCCCAACGCCCGCACCACCGGCGCCAACAAGATCGACGCCGCCCTCTACCAGGGGCCCAGCCAGCTGGTGGCCGCCATCAACCAGGACTTCGGCATCCCCATCCAGCACTACGTGGTGCTCAACTTCGACACCTTCGCCAACGTGGTGAACGCCCTCGGCGGGGTGAAGATGTACTTTCCGATGCCGGTGTTCGACGCCTACTCCGGCCTCAACCAGCTCACCACCGGGTGCGTCGCCCTCGACGGGCTCCACGCCCTCCAGGTGGTGCGGGCCCGGCACCTCCAGTACCAGGGGCCGGGGGTCACCACCAGCAACCCGAACTACTGGCCGTTCGAGAACTCCAGCGACCTGGCCCGGATTCGCCGTGACCACGAGTTCCTCCGGGTGCTGGCCACCGCGGTGTCGAAGAACGGCCTCTCCAACCCCATCACCGACACCCAGCTGGTGAACGGGGTCGCCTCCCAGCTGTCGGTGGACTCCAAGTTCTCCATCAGCGACATGATCAACCTGGTCCTCGACTTCCACGGGGTCAACGCCGGCTCCGCCCCGCAGTACACGCTGCCGGTGGCGGTCGACCAGATCGGCTCCTACAGCTACAAGGGTGGTTCCTACGGCTCCATCGAGTTCCCGTCCGCCGCGGAGGACCAGCAGGTGATCAGGCAGTTCCTCGGGATCAACGCCACCACCGACAGCATGCACGGCGGCAAGCTCCCCGCCCCCAGCACCGTGAGCGTCTCGGTGATGAACGGTTCGGGGACCTACAACCAGGCCACCACCACCTCCGCCGCCCTCGGCGCCCTCGGATTCAACATGACCGGGGTCGGCGATGTCACCCCGGTCGGACCCCAGGCCGAGACGGTCGTCTACTACTCGCAGATGACCCCCGCCGCCGAGGCCGCCGCCCAGCTGGTGGCGTCGTCGATGACCGGTGCGGTGATCATGGCTCTCGACCCGACCCAGGTGAGTGCGGGGGCCGAGGTGACGGTGGTGACCGGCACCCAGTTCTCCGTCAACCCGCCGGCGGCCGCCCCGGCCGGCGCTTCCACCACCGTCGGGACGGGGGCAACCTCCACCACCTCCCCATCGACCACCACCACGACCGCCAGCTCCGACTTCCAGGCGCCCTCACCGGCAGTGACACCACTCCAGCCCTGGGACCCGCGATCCTGCACCGCCAGTGGGGGCGAGGGTCCCTGATCGCACCTCCGGGGGCGGGATGCCCACCCCGGCCGGGTCAGGCCGACTCGACCGGCACCGTTCCGAGCCGCCCGGCCCGGAAGTCCTCGAACGCCTGGGCGATCTCGTCTTTGGTGTTCATCACGAACGGGCCGTAGGCGTAGACGGGCTCGCGGATCGGACGACCGCCGAGCACCAGCACCTCGAGATCGGGTGAGCGCGACTCCTGGACGGGGTCGGCGGTGACGGCGATGGTGTCACCGTCGCCGAACACCACCAGCTGCCCGGACTGGATCGGTTGGCGGGCCTGGCCGGCGCTCCCGTTGCCGGACAGCACGTAGACCAGGGCGTTGAAGTCCGGCCGCCAGGGCAACACCAGCTCGGCCCCCGGGCTCACGGTGGCGTGGAGCATGGTGATGGGCGAATGGGTCGAGCCGGGGCCGGCGAAGCCGGCCACCTCGCCGGCGATGAGCCGGACCAGGGCCCCGCCGTCCGGGCTGGTCAGCAACACCACGTTGCCGGCCCCGATGTCCTGGTAGCGCGGCGCGGTCATCTTCTCCGCCTTCGGCAGGTTCACCCACAGCTGGATGCCGTGGAACACCCCGCCGGTGGCCACCAACTCTTCCGGTGGGCGCTCGATGTGGAGGATCCCGGATCCGGCGGTCATCCACTGGGTGTCGCCGTTGGTGATCAGGCCGCCCCCACCGATGGAATCCCGGTGCTGGAAGGTGCCGTCGATCATGTAGGTCACCGTCTCGAACCCGCGGTGGGGGTGCCAGGGGGTCCCGGTGGCCTCTCCGGGGCCGTACTCCACCTCGCCCATCTGGTCCATGTGGACGAAGGGGTCGAGCCGGAAGCCCTCGACCCCGGCGAACGCCCGGCGGACCGGGAAGCCGTCACCTTCGAAGGCGGAGGGGGCGGTGGTCACCGACAGCACCGGCCGGCCGGCCGTCGCCACCGGGTCGGGACCCGGGATCCGGGGAAGGGAAAGGGTGTCTTCAACTGTTACCGCCGGCATCGCCGACCTCCTTGGGCTCGGTACACCGCCGGTCCCTCGACCGGTCGTCCCTCACCTCGTCACCCATTGCCAACAGTAGTTGCGCACGCAACATTCCCGCGGCCCCCTCGCCGAGCGATGCCGTCGGAGATCCGGCGGCCGGTGCCGCGGATGACGGTTTTCGCACCTCGGAAGGCCCTCGCCGCGAGCGCCCGACAAATTGTGGATAAATGCCGGTCGCGAGGGCAGAATAGAATCCCAGCCAGGTACTCTTACCCGCAGGGAAGAGTCAGGAGACACCAGTGACCCGGCAACGTGGTGGGACCACAGGCCGACGCGGCGAACAGCAGCAACAACCGCTCCCTTCCTCCCCGGCGGAGATCGGGAGAATGCTCCGAGAAACCCGGGAGCAGCGCGGCCTCGACCTGGTCACCGTCCACGACCGTCTGGGCCGGCCCATCACCCAGCTGGAGGGGCTCGAATCCGGAGATCTGCGTTCGATGCCCGATCAGGCCATGGCCCTGTCCACCCTCCGCCGCTACGCCGCCTTCCTGACCCTGGACGGCGACGCCCTGGCCCTCCAGCTGATGGAGGCGTGGTCGACCGCCCCCACCTCCAACGGCCGTCGGCGCCTCCGGGACACCGGAGGCTTGACCGGGGTGGTGGCCGCCGTCACCAGCGGGCCGGAGCACCTTCGGGCCTTCACCCAGACCGGCCAGGTACCCCGGGTGGCGGGCTTCGCCACCTCTGCGGCCGGCGGATCCGGAGCCTATGGCTACGGGGTGGCGGTCGGGCCGCCGACCGGGATGATCCCCGCCATTCCCGCCGGCGAGATCAAAGACGCCAAGCGGGCGGCCGGCCGGGCCCGCCGTCGCCGCCGGGCCGCCACCCCGTTGAAGGCGGTCACCTGGGTGGTGGCGGTCCTAGTGCTGGCGGCGGTGGCCGGCACCGTGATCCAGAGCCAGAAGCCCCAATGGTTCGTCGAGTCCCACATCCTCCGGATCACCGCTCCCGGGGGGGCGCCGCTGCCCGCCGCGCCGGCCAAGCCGGTGGTCGCCGCGCCGGTCCACCACGCGGTGGATCCGGTCACCCTCACCACCACCGACGGCTCGACCTTCGGTCAGTACACGGTGAACAACCAGCACTTCACCCTCAAGGTGGCCGCCACCGACCAGTGCTGGGTGCAGGTCATCGGCCCGGCGTCGCTCAACCCGCTGCTGGAGGGGGTGATGCAGGGGGGCGACGAGCAATCGTTCAACGCCAACCAGTCGATCACCATCGACGTGGGCAGCAAGGCGGTGGTGGTCGGCATCTACATCAACAACAAGGCTGTCTTCCTCAACACCCCTGACGCCACCCCCTACACCTACACCTTCACCTACAAGGCCTAGCCGTCGGGCCCCGGTTCAGCCGGCGAGGTGCCCGGATACGAAGTTCCCGATGGCGGCCACGCTCAGGTCGGTCTCGGGGAGGATGGCCCCGGGGAACGCCTGGAAGACGTGGATCATCTCCGGCCAGACGGTCAGGGTCGCTTCGCCCCCCGCCGCGGTGACCCGCTCGGCCAGCCGGGTGGCATCGTCGAGCAGCACTTCGTGGGCCCCCACCTCGATGAGGAGCGGCGGCAGCCCGGACAGGTCCTCGGCCAACAAGGGGGAGGCCAACTCGGTGCGAGGGTCGGCCCCGGCCAGATAGGCAGTGGCCAGGACGTCGAGGTCCTCCTGGCTGAGCATCGGATCCCGGTCGACCAGCTCCTCATACGACGTCCCCGACTGGGTGAGGTCGACCCAGGGCGACAGGCACACCGCCGCCGCCGGCAGCGGGATTCCCTCGGACCGGAGGGCGAGCAGCAGGGCCACCACCAGCCCGCCACCGGCGGAGTCGCCGGCCACCGCGAGGTGGTCGGGACCGATCCCGTCTGCCATCAACTGCCGGTAGGCGGCCACCGCATCGGTCACCGCGGCCGGGAACGGGTTCTCCGGCGCCAGCCGGTAGTCGAGGGTGGCAACGGCACTCCCCGAGGCGATCCCTATCCGGGCGGCCAGATCCCGGTGACTGTTGAGCGACCCCGAGCAGTAGCCGCCCCCGTGGAGGTAAAGCACCGCGGTGTCCCGCTCGACCCCGTCGGGAACCAGCCATTCGGCCGGCCGGCCCCCGAGCTCGGCGGTCTCCACGGAGATGCCTTCGGGGGGCGGGGCGCCGAGCGAGGCGGCGTCCATGGCGGCCCGCTGGTCCTCGATCGGGCCACTGAGCAGCCCGGCCTCGGCCAGGAAGGCGGTCACGATCTCGACCCCGGGATGGGTCATGGTCGGATGGGAAGCGGGTCGGAGGTGCGCATCGATGGAGCGTACTGTCCGGGGGTTGCCGATGACCGGGTCCCGCCGCCGGGCTGGGGTCCGGCGAGCGGCGGCCGGTAGCATGACCCCATGGCCGGTGGAGCGACGGGACTTTCGACCGATGGCTCCACCGCCGGGACCACCTCCCCCCGGTTCGGGGACGTCACCGTGGAGATCGGCGACGACCACGTGGCCTCCGTCCAGATCCACCGCCCGCCCAACAACTACTTCGATGTCGCCCTCATCCGGTCGCTGGCCGACGCCTACGAGGCGCTCGACGCCGACCCTGCCTGCCGGGCCATCCTGCTCGGCTCCGAGGGCAAGCACTTCTGTGCCGGCGCCAACTTCTCCAGCCCGCCCGGCGAGCCCGACCCCGGCCTCGGCCAGGGTGGGGTCGATCAGCTGTACACCGAGGCCGCCCGGCTGTTCGAGACCCGGACCCCGGTAGTGGCGGCCGTCCAGGGGGCCGCCATCGGTGGAGGCCTCGGGCTCGCCTGCTCGGCCGACTTCCGGGTGGCGGATGCCGACAGCCGCTTCGCTGCCAACTTCGCCAAGCTCGGCTTTCACCACGGCTTCGCCCTGACGGCCACCCTTCCTCCCATCGTCGGCCAACAGCGCAGCTGGGAGATGCTGCTGACCGGGCGCCGGGTGTCCGGGGAGGAGGCGGCCCGGATCGGCCTGTGTGACCGGTTGGCCGGTGCGGGCGAGTTGGTGCCGGTGGCTCGCGCGTTCGCCGCCGAGATCGCCGCCTCCGCACCGTTGGCGTTGAACTCGATCCGGCAGACCCTCCGGGGCGACCTCGCCGATCGGGTCCGGGCCGCCACCGTCCGGGAGGCCGCCGAGCAGGCCAAGCTGTTCCCCACCGCCGACTTCGCCGAGGGCGTCCGAGCCACGGCCGAACGCCGGCCACCCCGCTTCGAAGGTCGGTGACCGGCGGGTCGGAGCCGCTCGACGCGGCCAGGGTCCGCTCCGAGGTGCGGGGGTGGATCGAGGCCAACTGGGATCCGGACCTGAGCCTCCTCGCCTGGCGCACCCGGTTGGCCGATTCGGGCTGGGCGTGCCCGTCCTGGCCCGGCCAATGGTGCGGGCGGTCGCTGCCGGCGTCGGCGGCCGAACTGGTAGCCGACGAACTGGCCCGGGCCGGCGCGGTGGGGGTCCCCGACGGGGTCGGCATGCACCTGGCCGCTCCCACCCTCCTCGAGCACGGTTCCGACGACCTCAAGAGCCGGCTCCTCCGGCCGACGGTGACCGGGGAGATCACCTGGTGCCAGCTGTTCAGCGAACCCGGCGCCGGATCCGACCTGGCCGGGCTCACCACCCGGGCGGTGCGGGACGGCGAGGAGTGGGTCGTCAACGGGCAGAAGGTCTGGAACACCTCCGCCACCCACGCCGACTTCGGGCTGCTGGTGGCCAGGACCGACTGGGACGTACCCAAGCACCAGGGCATCTCCTACTTCGTCCTCCCCATGGACCAGCCCGGTGTCGAGGTGCGGCCGCTGCGGCAGATGAACGGGCACGCCTCGTTCAACGAGGTGTTCTTCGACGATGCCCGCATCCCGGCCGCCAACCTGGTCGGTGAGGTCGGTCACGGTTGGCCGGTGGCTCTCGCCACCCTCGCCCATGAGCGCCGGTACGCGGCGATGGGAGGGGCGTCACCGCTGACCGAGGCCACCGGCCGGACCGCCCGGGAGGCCTGGGCCGAGCGGGCCGTCGTCTACGAGCCGTACAAGTGGTACCCGCAGCGGGCCGGTCGGGTCGACCTGGTGGTCGAGCGGGCGACCGCCACCGGGGCCGACCGAGACCCGATCGTGCGCCAGGAAGTCGCCGGGCTGCTGGCGGCGGCGAGATCGGCGTCCTGGACGGCCCAGCGGGCCCGGGCCGCCCGCGCCCTCGGCCGTCCCCCCGGCCCGGAGGGCTCGCTCGGGAAGCTGGCCTCCAGCCAGGTGGCCCGGGCGGCTTCCCGGGTCCACGCCCACATCGCCGGGGCGTCAGGCATGCTCTCCGGCCCGGACAGCCCGGCGGGAGGGACCATCGCCGAGATCTTCGTGTCGGTCCCGGCCGTCTCCGTCGCCGGCGGCACCGACGAGATCCAACGCAACATCCTGGGAGAACGGGTGCTCGGCCTGCCCCGGGAGCCCGACCCTTCCCACCAGCTACCCTTCCGCGATGTCGCCAAGAACGCCTCCCGCTGAAGCCAGGGCCGACCGCCGCTCGGCCGCCGGGTGAGGGATGGCCAGGCTCGACCGGGATGGGGTCGCCATCCACTACGAGGTCCACGGGGAGCCAGGCGGGCGGGCGCCCCTGCTGCTGACCCACGGCTACTCGTCGTCGACCGCCATGTGGGAGCCCAACCTGGCCGCCCTCGGCGCCCACCGCCAGGTCGTCACCTGGGACATCCGCGGTCACGGCCGGAGCGACTCGCCGGGCGGGGCCGAGCTCTACTCCGAAGCCGCCAGCGTGGCCGACATGGTGGCGGTACTCGATGCCGGCGGGATCGACCGGGCGGTGGTCGGGGGGCTGTCGCTGGGCGGGTACCTGTCGCTCGCCTTCTCTCTCGCCCATCCCTCCCGGGTGACCGGGTTGCTGCTGTTCGACACCGGTCCCGGCTTCAAGAACGACGACGCCCGCTCGAAGTGGAACCGCTACGCCGAGGCCACCGCCGCCGGCTTCGAGAGGGACGGCCTCACCTCCCTGTCGGCCAGTCCCGAGGTGGGCACCGGCGGGCACGACCCCACCGGGCTGGCGTTGGCCGCCCGGGGGATCCTCACCCAGCGGGATGCCCGGATCATCGAATCGCTGCCCGCCATCGGGGTCCCCACCCTGGTGCTGGTGGGGGCCGACGACCACGGCTTTCGGGCCGCCGCCGACTACATGGCCGGGAAGATCCCCGGTGCCGTCCTGGCCGTCATCCCCGGCGCCGGTCACGCCGCCAACCTCGATCAGCCCGATGCCTTCAACCAGGAGGTCAGTCGGTTCCTCGACCGTCGCGACGTCCTCTAAAGCCAGTACTTTCTCCAGGTGACGGTTTACGATGAACCGCAGCCACCTGGAGGTCCATCTTTGAACCGGCCTGATCGAAGCCGTATCGGCTCCGCGGGAATCGCGCTTGCCGTCATCGCCGGGGCGGTGCTCTCGGGGTGCGGGACCACCCCCTCATCCTCGGCACCCACCACGCCGCCGACCACGGTGCCGCCGGGGTCCATTTCGGCCAGCACCACCACCGACCAGTCGGTGGGCATGCCCAAGTCGTCGCTGGATTTGAAAGCGGTCAACCTCGGAAGCCGGGTGTACTCCACCACCATCACCGCGGTGGGGGCCGAGCACGTCTGCAGCCCGTTGGCCGGTTCCGTCCCGGTCAAGACCCCGCCGTGGGTCGACACCGCCGCCTCCACCTGGAACATGACCACCAAGGCGGCGGTGGCCGGCGACGTGACCTGGAGTTCCACCTTCCGGACCTCCCACTCCGGATCCAACCTGGTCCTGAAGGGCAATGACCTGCCCCCCCGCTCGGGGACCTTCCCGGTCGACCCCGCCGATCCGGCCTATGCCTACAACCCCGATCTGACGCCGGTCGCCGCCTTCGACTTCAGCCTGAAGGTGCCGGACAGCCCGGCCCAGAACCCCACCCCCACCTGCGTCGAGGGCGACGGCCCGGTCGGGGTCATGTCCAACGGTGTCATCCTCGATGGCGCCTTGGATGCCAACGGCAACGACGCCGGAGCGGTGGAGACCCAGGACACCTGCCACGGCAGCCCGAGCGACACCGGCTACCACTACGTCTCGCTCTCCCCCTGCCTGCTGTCGCCCACCGCCCTCACCACCACCACCCAGGTGGGGTGGGCGCTGGACGGCTTCGGCATCTACGTGGAGTACGGGGCCGACGGCAACCTGCTCACCAACCAGGACCTCGATGCCTGCCACGGCCGGACCAGCGTGGTGCCCTGGCACGGGAAGATGGTGAGCATCTACCACTACGACATGACCCTCGAGTACCCCTACGCGGTCGGCTGCTTCTCGGGGACCCCGAGCGTGCTCCACGGGTCCTGACCCTGGAGGCTCAGGGCTCGGTCCCGGCCGCTGCCGACCCGGCCGCCGGGGACAGATCGAACGCCACCGGCAACAGCTCTTGGGTGCAGGGCGGCCCGGCTGCCGACCACACCCGGGGCAGGTCGGTGGACGACGCCGGGTCGCAGACCAGCATCGACGAGCGGGTCCCGTACTCCTCGGCGTGCACGCAACAGGCGGAGATCCGGGCCTGCCGCTCGGCCGTCTCGCTGGCGTCGACCGGCGTCAGCGGCATGACGTGGTCGGCCACGATGGCCGACAGGCTGGTGATCACCGAGGCGGCCGGGCGCGACCGGCAGTCGCCCAACTGCGCCCGCACCCGGTCCACCTTGGCGCTCGGCTCCCCCAGCGGCTTGTTCTCCAGGACGTGGACGCCGGGAGGGAGCCGCCGGCTCTCCAGCTGCCCGGGTCCGGTCATGTCCACGTAGTAGAGGGCATGGCGGTCACCGACCAGGACCCAGCAGGGGTTGAAGGCCTCCGGCCGGGACCCGGACCGGAGGGCCTCGACGGCGGTCTCCGCCGAGGGTTGGGAGGCCAGCAGCAGGGGGATCTCCCCCCGGGATCGCTTGGTCGGGTCGCGCTGGCCGTCGGTCGGCTTGTTGGTGAGGGCGGCCACCACCCCGTGCTGGTTGACCGCCATCCAGGTTCCCCCGGCCACCAGGTCCCGACCCCCGAGCACCCTCGGTCCGGCCTCCCGGAGCACCGTCATCGGCACCGCTTCCCGGGCATAGAACTCATCCCGATTGGCGGCGACCAGCAACGGGGCGTCCTCCACCACCCCGGTGACGGCGATCAGCAGGCACACGGCAACGGCCCGATTCAGATCTTCCGCAGCCGGGCCCGACGGACCCGGTGGTCGGCGTCCTTCTCGAGCACCAGGTTGGCCCGGCCGGCGGTGGGGGCGATGTTCTGGCGCAGGTTGACCAGGTTGATCTCGGTCCAGATGCCGTGGGCAATGGCGGTCACCTCGTCGGTGGACATCTCCGCGAAGGCGTGGAAATAGGAGTCCGGGTCGCGGAGGACGCTGGTGCGGAGCTCGAGGAGTCGATCTTCGAACCACCGGGCGATGTCCCCCTCGTCGGCGTCGACATAGATGGAGAAGTCGAAGAAGTCGGAGGCGACAACGTGGTCGGGGGGAACATCGGTGGTGCTGACCTGGAGGACGTTGAGCCCCTCCACGATCACCATCTCCGGCCGCTCGAGGGTCTGGATGCGACCGGGAAGGATGTCGTAGGTCACGTGCGAGTACACCGGGATCTCCACCCGGGGGTGACCGGCCTTGATGGCCGCCAGCACCTCGATCATCCGGCGGCGGTCGTAGCTCTCCGGAAATCCCTTCCGGTCCATCAGGCCCCGGGCCTCGAGCTCGGCGTTCGGGTACAGGAACCCGTCGGTGGTGACCAGCTCGACCGACGGGTGCCCGGGGCGGTCCCGCAACACCGCCTGGAGGATGCGGGCGGTGGTGCTCTTGCCCACCGCCACACTGCCGGCCACCCCGATCACGAAGGGGGTGGCCCGGCTCTCCCGGCCGAGGAAGTGGTCGACCTGACGGCGGGTCTCCAGTTGGGAGGCGGCGTAGGCGGCCACCAGCTGGGCCAGCGGGACGTAGATGGCCGACACTTCGTCAAGGGAGACCGGGTCGCCGGTGGCGGCCAGGCCGGCGACCTCGGTGGAGGACAGGCCGCTCTCGGCCGGCTGGGCCAGGGCGGTCCATTCCGCTCGGGTGAACACCTCGAAGGGGACATCCACCGGCTCTGTCGCCACACAATCCTCCCAAGGTCGCCGGCTTACCCCGGCCGGACCGGAGTCGCATGGTACTGCCGATGCCCCCGGCTCCGGCCGGCTCCCGGGCGTCTGCCAAACTGGCCCCATGTTCGACGATCTGCTCGCCGCCAACCACCGCTACGCCGCCGGCTTCACCCTCCAGGGCATCCCGGCGGCGGCAGCCAAGCAATTCGGGCTGGTGACCTGCATGGACAGCCGGATCGAGCCCCTGGCGATGCTCGGGCTCTCCCCGGGGGACGCCAAGATCCTCCGCAACGCCGGCGGCCGGGTCACCTCCGATGTCCTCCGTTCGTTGGTGCTCGCCACCACCTTCCTCGGGGTGGAGAACGTCGCGGTCATGCACCACACCGATTGCGCGCTGGCCGGTCGTGACGACGCCCGGGTCCGAGCCGGCCTCAGCCCCGAGCAGCGGGAGGCCTCGGCCGGGTTGGACTTCCTGGCCATGCCCGACCCCGATGCCGCCCTGGCCGCCGACGTGCAGGCGGTGCGCAGCTATGCGGCGCTCCCGGCCGGGGTCAGGGTGGAGGGCTGGCGCTACGACGTGAGTAGCGGGGCCGTCCTCCGGGTCATCCCCAGCCAGGCCGTCACCCCCGGCGACGAGCGAGGCTGAACCCACCCGCCGGGGACTCCACCGCGGTTCGCCCTCCTCGACCCGCTCGACCTAGGCATCACGAAGGGACATCCCATGGACTGGAAGCTCGAACTGGTGGCGGTGCCGGTTTCCGACGGTGACCGGGCCAAGGCCTTCTATACCGAAAAGATCGGCTTCAACCTGGACCATGACCACCAGGTGAGCGACGACCTGCGCTTCGTCCAGCTCACGCCGCCCGGGTCGGCCTGTTCGATCTCCATCGGGCAAGGCCTCACCGAGGCAACCCCGGGTTCGGTCCAGGGCCTCCAGCTGGTGGTCGCCGACATCGAGGCCGCCCATGCCGAACTGACCGGCCGGGGTGTCGATGCTGGTGAGGTCCAGGACTTCCCCTGGGGCCGGTTCATCTTCTTCGCCGACCCCGACGGCAACCGCTGGTCGGTGCAGCAAGTCCCATCCTGGGGTTGAACCCCCCGGTGGGCCCGCGGTGGTTAGGAACCTGCGGGAGCCAGCGGGATCTCGACCGCGGAGGCAGCGGCCGGGCTGTGCTGGACGGTGTAGATGCCGCCGAGCAAGTTGACCAGCTCCGGGGCGGTGGGCACCAGGTGGGGGGTGTCGTCGGTGGAGAGGGTGACCCGAATCCGGTGGCCGGTAGCCACCGTGTCGTAGGTCGGGAAGACCTCGATGTCGTAGCGGGTGAGCTGACCAGGGACCACCGGCCGGGCCGACGGCTGGCTGTAGGTATGCCCGGCCTGGAGGAGCTGACCATTGGGCGCCGTCCAGGTGGTGGCCGGATCCAGGGCCCGCAAGGATCCGAGCAGCGCACCCTCGGTCAGGGGAGTCGAGGTCCCGTCGGGGGCGACGTCATCGACTTCGGCCACCCACTCGGTGTCCTTGGTGTTGGCGGTGGCGTAGACGGTGACGTCGACCGGGCCTTCGATGGTCTGGGCATGGGCCAGCGGGCCGGTGGTGTAGGTGAGTCGGTCGGGTCCGAGCTCGCCGGGCACGTCGTTGTTCACACAGGGGGCGTTGGGGGTGAGGAACGAGGTCACCAGGCTGAGGGCCCCGGCGACCCACTGGTCGGTGGGCCGGCCACAGGGATTCCCGACCGGGGACCACACCACGGTGTCAGAGCCGGCCTTGGTCGGCGGGGCACTGGTCAGGCTCCCGTTGTTGAAGGACAGGGGGGTCGAGGTGCTGTGGGTGCCACTGAAGTAGAACCGGGTGGGGGTGGCAGCCGGGAACGGATACTGGGCATGCTCGGTGTAGGTCGAGGTGCCGAGGTCGTAGTAGTGGAGAGGGGTCGGGGTCTGCCCCACCCCGGTGTTCTCGCCCTTCAGCCAGGTGTCGAACCACTCGAGCTGGAGGGGCCCGTAGTCGATGGTCGCCCCGCTCAGGTGGGTGAAGGGGCCGTCGAGCAACTGGTAGCGGCCGGTGACGGCTTGGCCGGGCGACATCGGGGCGGTGACCGGCCGGCCGGCGAAGGCGTTCTGGAGCCCGACGTAGTTGAGGGGCTCGCCCCGCTGGAAGAGGTCGTACTCGCCCCCGACCAGATAGGCGGGGATCCCGTTGGCCACGATCTGTCCGAGCACGTTGGCCGGGCTGCGCGACTGCCAGTAGGCACCGTCGTAGGCGCTGGCCGCGCCCAGCAGGGTCTGGGCGGTGAAGGGGGCGTCGAAACTGCCCAGGTCGGCCAAGTGTTCCAGCTCGGTGACGCTCAGGTCGGCCACCAGGTTCGACGGGTTCTCCAGGGCGTCGAGCAGCGGGCCCTCGGCGTTGAGGCCGCCGGTCAGGCCCAGATAGAAGGCGTCGAACTCGATGTCGATGAGGCCACCCATGGTGGCGGTGTCCTTGTAGATGTCGTTGGCGGCCACCACCGGGAAGATGGCCTTGAGCGGGCTGTTCTTGCCGACGGCGGCGGCGGTCAGCAGCTGGTTGATGGCGAGGTAGGAAGCCCCGTAGAGGCCGACCTTGCCGTCGGAGCCCGGCAGCTTGGAGGCCCAGTTGACCAGGGTGACCCCGTCGGTGACCTGGGCGGGATCGAACAGGCCGAAGCTGCCCTCGGAGGACCCGGTGCCCCGGACGTCGGCCACCACGTCGATGTAGCCCCGTTGGACCAGGTAGTCGTTGGCGCCGGTCTGAGCGCCGGTGGAGCCCGGGAGGGCGCCGAGGGTGCCCTTCCCGTAGGGGGTCTGGGTCAGGAGGACCGGGAACGTGCCGGGAGCCTGCTTGCCATTGGCGCTGGTCGGGTAAAAGACGTTGGTGCTCAAGACGGTGCCGTCACTGGCGGTGACCGGCACGTCGTTGCGCTCCCCGACCCCGTAGGTCGCCGCCTCCGGCTTCCACCCGGTCCCGGCCTGGGCGCTGGCCGCCACCACCTGGGCGGGCAGCGAGCCCCCGATCGGCAGGGACGGCGCGGTGGCGGCGGTCGCCGGGTCGGCCACCGTCACCGACGACAGCGCCACCAGCGACACCCCGATGACCACTGCGGCACTGAACCGTGTTCTCACCAAACCGAATCCTTCCCGAGTTGCCCGGCCCTCGACGCTAGCTTTCCGGGGTCGGCAACGGCGAAGTGACCCCGGTGGCGCCGAAGCCGGACCAATCTCGCCAGATCCATCACCCTCCACCGTTCTATGACCGTGAGTGAACCCCTGAACGGGCGCGACCGGTCCGACCCCCCACCGTCTCCGGCGCTGAGCCGGCGTCGATTCCTGGCCGCCGGGGCCGGCACGTTGGTCGCCGGAGTGGTGGGAAGCCAGCTGGGACCGGCCCGACCGGCGGCGGCAGTGGCCAATCCGGTGTCCTCGCTCACCCCGGTCCACAAGCAGGCCCTGGCGGCGCTCGGGAAGACCTCGCTGCGGATGCCCGGGTCGCTGCCGTTCCCGAAGCTGCCACCGGGGACCGACACCCTGCCCGAGATCGAGCACATCGTCGTCTGCATGTTGGAGAACCACTCCTACGACAACTTGTTCGGCATGCTCGGCCGGGGCCCCGGCCAGCTCCGGCGCGGCGATGGCTTCGTGATCGACGATCCGACCCCCACCCCCATCAACCCCTACGGCACCCCGACCTTCACCAACCCCTACGCCAACGGGGACGTCCAGCTCGCCTTCCACATGCCCTCCACCTGCCAGAACACCGGGGGACCGGGGCAAGAGTGGAAGACGAGTCACGTCTCCTATGCCGGCGGGGCCTGTAACGGCTTCGTGGAGTCCGACAGCGGACCGGTGTCGATGGGCTATTGGACGGGGGCCGATCTGCCCTTCACCTACGCTCTGGCCGAGACCTTCCCGATCGGCGATCGCTGGTTCTGCTCGCTGCTCGGGCAGACCGATCCCAACCGCCGCTTCCTGATCGCGGCTACCGCCATGGGGATGACCGACGACGTCGGCACCTCCATCGGCAATGTGATCCCCGATGTCAACCTGGCGCTTCCTCCGCCCGGCGGCACCATCTTCGACATCCTCAGCGACTACGGGATCAGCTGGCTGGACTACGCCGAAAGTTACCCGCTCGGCTGCACCGCCGCCCTCTATCCCGTCGACGATGTGGCGGCGTTGGCCGCCAACACGCCGATCAAACAATTCTTCACCAACTGCGCGGCGGGCAAGCTGCCGAAGTTCTGCATCGTCGACATGAACTACGACACCCAGTCGCAGGAGAACCCCCAGAACATCGTCGTCGGGGAGACGTTTCTGGCTTCGGTGGTGAAGGCGATCGGCTCCTCTCCCAACTGGGAAAAGACGATGTTGATCATCACCTATGACGAGCACGGCGGCTACTTCGACCACGTGCCCCCGCCGGTGGCCCTGGCCCCCGATCTGATCCCACCCTTCGTGCAGCCCGGTGAGTCCACCTACGAGGGGTTCAACCGCTACGGCTTCCGGGTGCCGTCGGTGGTGGTCAGCCCCTATGCCAAGCCGAACTACGTGAGCCACCAGGTCTACGACCACACCTCGATCCTCGCCATGGTGGAGCGCAAATGGAACCTGCCCGCCCTCACCTACCGCGACGCCAACGCCAACGACCTGATGGACTTCCTCGACGTCGGCGCCATGCAGCGGGGGACCCCGACCTTCACCCCCTCGATCATCGCCGCCCTGCCGCCCTCGGGGGAGAACAGCCGGTCACTGGCCTGCTCGGCTCAGGGACCGGCGAAAATGCCGCCGCCCGGCTCGGTCCGGTCCCACCCTCATTGACCGGAACCTCCGAAGTCGTCAGCCGGGTGACATCCGCAACGGCACGAACCCACAGGGTCGACCACTGCGGGCCACCGGTTCGCCGTCGACCATCTCGAACAGGACGGACATGCCCTCACCGGTGAGGTTGACCAGCGGGACGACCAATCGGCCCCCTTCGGCCAGCTGATCCAGCCAGGCGGGGGCCACCTCCCGCACACCGGCGGTGACGATGATCCGGTCGAAGGGTGCGCCGGGTGGGTAGCCGGTCCGGCCGTCACCCCGGACGACCCGCACCTGAGGGAAGCCGGTGGCGCCGAGGCTCTCTTCCGCCCGGGCGGCCAGGTCGGCTTCGATCTCCACGCTCACCACCCGGCCGCCCGGTCCGACCAGGAAGGCGAGCAGCGCGGCGTTGTAGCCGGTGGCGGTGCCGATCTCGAGGGCGTGGTCGCCCTCCCGGACGTCCAGTTGCTCGAGCATCTGGGCGACCATCGTCGGTTGGGACGCCGAGCTGATCGGGATGCCGGCCCGGTTGTACTTGATGGTCACCGCCCGGTCGGCGTAGGCCTGCTGGCTCGGCACGTCCAGCAGAAACCGGTGTCGGGGTACCTCCCGGATGGCCGCCTCGACGGCTTTGGTGGTCATGGCGCCGGAGGCCAGGAGGGCGTCGGTCAGGGTATGGCGAGCAGAGGTGCTCTTGTCCACCACCAACCACGGTAGCGGTCGGGTCGCGACGGGTTCAACGGTCCGGCCAACGGTGACGAGGGTGGCCAGGGGGCAGAGCCTCAGGCCCGCTTCTCCTGGCGCTCATGGAGTTTCCGGAGCGATCTGACCAGCGAGCTCTCGATCAACTTGTCGTTGTCCTTGGAGATGAAGTGGTGCACCCGCTTCTCCAGGAGGGCCCGCAGCACCGGATTGAAGACGTGATAGGTCTCCCGGAAGTAGACCCGGGTCTTCCCCCCTCCGAGGTCCTCCAGTCGGGTCCAGCCTGACGCCTTGGACCACAGCGGCTTGCCGATGGCGTCGTACTTCCACGACACCGGGCGCTGGGCCTCGGTGATCCACTCCCAGGACTGCGCCCTCCCCCCGGAAAACAGGTACTTCGGAACCGGAAAGTGACAGTGTCGGACCAGCCCGTTCCCTTCCTCGTCCCCGGGGTGGTAGATCTCGATCTTCACGCTGTCGGTCTCGATGCCGACCCGGGTACGGGCCCAGATCACATCCCAGACCTCCTCGGGCGTCCCTTCCACCACGAAGTCGAATCGGTGGTCCTGCATGCCCACTCCTCTCGGGGATGGGACCCGGCCCAGGTGGTCCCCCGGCGCACAACGGCGGCGGACGAGAGGCTGGGCCGGATCGGTCGGGGCGACTCTAGTGATCCGGCCGTCTCGCCGCTGAGCCGGCCCTGGATCCGCCTCCCTCCGAACCGGCGGGCTAGGTTCCTTTTCGGCCGGCACACCGCCGACCGAGCGGCTCGGACGTCCGATGAGGCCAGGGGGCGAGATGGTGGATGGCGACCAGACGACGGCTTCGGTCCCGTTCTTCGATGTCGTCCTCCGCCAGCGGGCCACCCGACGGTTCACCGATCAGCCGGTCGCCGAGGAACTGGTCGCTCGCTGCCTCCGGGCCGCCACCCACGCCCCGAGCGCCGAAAACCGGCAGCCGTGGGTGTTCGTGGTGGTCCGGGACGACGCCCTCCGGGCCGGCATCGGGGACCTGACCCGACGGGCCTGGCGCCAGGGGGGTCGCCAGCATTCCGAGGGGCGGCTGCCTGCCCCCCTCCTCGACGAGGTCGATCACGGGGCCGAAGTCGGCATCGGGTCGGCGCCGGTCATCGTGGTGGTCTGCGGCGACACCGGCCTCGGCCTGGAGGCCACCCTTCCCTCCTCGGTGTACCCGGCCACCCAGAACCTCCTCCTGTCGGCCACCGCCCTCGGACTCGGCTCGGCGATGACCACCCTCGCCACCCTGTTCGCCGACGAGCTGCGGGAGCTGCTCGATCTCCCCCCCTCGGCCCGGCCCATGGCCGTGGTTCCGCTGGGTTGGCCGAGCCGTCCGCCCGGGCCGCCCCGGCGGCTGCCGCTGGAAGAACGTGTCCACCGGGACCGCTACGGCCACCCATGGTGAAGAGGAAGAAGGGAGCACGGGATGACCGGCAGTGAGGTTTCGTTCAACTGGATCGGCCTGGCCGTCACCGATCTGGCCCGGAGCCGGCGCTTCTACGAAGACCTCCTGGGCTTCAGCTTCCAGCGGGAGCTGAAGCCGCCTGACGGGGGGACGGCCCAGTTGCTGCAGGTGGAACCGCCCGTCAACCTCACCGCCGTCTACCTGAGACTGGACGGGTTCGTGCTCGAGCTGCTCCATTTCGACCGGGACGGGAACCCTCCCCGGCGGGACCGACCGATGAACGAACCCGGCCTCACCCACCTCTCGGTGAAGGTCCCCGACCTCCCGTCGGTGGTGGACCGGGTGCCGGACTACGGGGGCGAGGTCCTCGCCGACACCAACCTCGGGGTGGCCGTCCTCATCCGGGATCCGGACGGCCAGCTGATCGAACTACTGACCGGCTAGGACCGCACCGGCCCGGCCGGGGCGGCCCGAACTAACCTGCCTCCAGCGGCGGATCGGCACACCGGCGGGGGGAAGGCGAGTCGGATGGCAGACCAGGACCGGGGGGCGCTCACCACCGGCAAGAACTACGTGGTGGTGTCGGCCGACGCCCACGCCGCCCCCGAAGACATGGACCAGTTCCTCGGCTACGTCGACCCAGCTCACCGTGAGGCGGTGGCCGCCTTCGGGGATCTCTCCTCGGTGGCCATCCCGATGTTCGGTGGGGTCGACCCCGGGAAGATCGACGAGTCGGACCCGGTGCGGGCGGTGGCCACCCGGCGGCTGGCCGGGATGGGGGTGGACACCGAAGCGGCGGCGGACTGGTTGGCCAACTACAGCACCGAGTGGGTACACGCCTCCGACGCCGACGGGCGGCGGCTGGCCGTCCTGGAGGATCAGGGAATCCACGCCGAAGTCGCCTACCCGGGTCCGGTGCTGGCCGGCGGTCTGTCACCGGCCATGTATCTCGGTTCCCAGACCAGCAAGAACCTGGAGCCGGTGTGGCCGGCCCTCCACGCCTACAACCGGTGGCTGGCCGAATTCTGTGCCGCCGCCCCGGGTCGGCGGGCCGGGTGCATCCCCATCGACTTCCACGATATGGACCGCGCCGTGGAAGAGGTCGGCTGGGCCCGCGCCGCCGGGCTGTTCGGCGGGGTGATGCTGCCGGCCATGTCCATCAAGGCCGGACTCCCGGGATATGCGGACGGGTACTACGAGCCGTTCTGGAGCGCCTGCGAGGACAACGGCCTGGTGGTCAACCTCCACACCGGCGCGTCGGGGATGGCCACCGACGCCAAGCAGCTCTACGACCAGGAGCACGGTGGCTTTCTGGGGCTCTACGAAGTGTTCGTGTTCACCCGTCGACCGTTGTGGTTCATGATCCTCGGCGGGGTGTTCGACCGCCACCCGAAGCTCAAGGTGGTGGTCACCGAGAACGGCGTGCAGTGGCTCCCGTCCCTCATCCGGGACATGGAGAACTTCTTCGACACCCACGGGGCCGCGCCGGTCCGCTCCTACCTCCAGCTCCGGCCGGCGGAGTACTTCGAACGCCACGTGTTCCTGGGCGGGTCGCTGATGAAGCGCCAGGAGGCGGAGATGCGGGAGGAGATCGGCATCGATCGGCTGATGTGGGGGGCGGACTATCCCCACCTGGAAGGGGCGGCCCCGGTGCACCGGCTGATCCTGCGCCACGTCTTCGGCGGGCTGCCCGAAGCCGATGTGCGGCGGATGCTCGGCCTCAACGCTGCCCGGGTCTACGGGTTCGACACCAACCAGCTCCAAGCGGTCGCCGACCGGGTGGGGCCGTCGGTGGCGGACCTGGACACCACCGTCTCCCTCGACGAGATCCCCTTGACCTTCAGCTGGAGCCTGGCCCGGCGCGTCCCGCTGTCGTCGGCGGCCGCCCCTTCGTCCTGAGAGCTGGACCTCCTGCCCCGAAAGCGCCGCGGGTGCTGCCGGACACCGATGAGTTTCGCCGCCGGTGGCCGTCTACGGGTTTGAACGCGAGCCGCCAGGCGGCTCGGCACGCAGCCACGTTGGGAGAAGACGCAATGCAGTTCTTCGTGACACTCACCCTGAACCAAACCTCGGAATCCCCCGCCGACCTCCAGTCGGCGATGACCGAGTTCGTTGAGCATCAACTCCAGGCGGGCGGTTTCGTCATGACCGGGGGGCTGGCACCACCGGTCGACGGTGTGCGGGTCGACCTGTCCCCGGGTGGCATCCTCCAAAGCGACGCAGGGTTGCCGGTTCACGGCTTTGCGGTGGTCGAGGCGATATCGCTCGCCGAGGCGGTCGACCTTGCGTCCACCATGTTGCGACTCCACCAGGACTACCTACCGGATTGGTCCGGCACCTGCGAGGTCCGGCCGGTGGTGACCCACTGCCTGCCCTGAGCCACGATCCCGACACTCACGAATCGATCCCGAAAGCGGCGTAGTACGGAGCGAAGCGCTCTCGAATCTGATCAGGCTCGAGGCCGAAATCGGAGAGCTGGTAGGCGTGGGACCCGTGGGCGCCGGGCTCGTGGCCACCGGCCCACGTCGCCACCGAGGTGCGGGATGCATCGTCGAAAGGCAGCCCGATCCGGGCCAGGCCCTTCTCCAGGGCGTCGAGCGGGTCGGTCTGGAGCTCGGCGAAGGAGACGTCGGCGAACCGATCGTCGCCCATCCGCGCCCGGAAGTCCATCGCCCGCTCGACCGCCACCCACCAGCGGCCCAGTTGCTCGGCTCCCAGCTCGACGGAGTCCTCCCGGTCGCTGCTCCAGCTGCGGGTGTAGTGGATGAGGCTGCAGACCGAGCCCAGGACCTTGACCGGGTCACGGTGACTCCAGAGGAAGCGGGCGTTCGGGTAGGCCTCCACCAGCGCATCGAGGGCGAACATGTGCACCGGCGTCTTCAGGTGCCAGAGGGCGGGTGGGCAGTGCCACTGGAGCAACCGGAGTACCCACCAGTGGTAGCGGTAGGTCGCTCTCATGTCGGTGTCGATGACCCACCCGAGGTAGGACGGCACCCGGGCGAAGCCGTCGAAGTGGACCGTCCGGAAGCTCATGCCCATGAGGTCCTGGCACTCGGTGGCGGTGGTGGCCTCGGTGTGGTGCATGGTCTGCATGAGGGGGAAGGCCTCGTTCATCAGGGCCAGATTCCCTTCGGTGGCGGCGATGCGGGGATCGGTGTGCTGGGTCGCCTCCTCCGGAGGGGGGACGGGGGATCCGGATTCCCACAGCCGGAGCGAGCGGAACTGCGGATCGGCGGCCACCAGCTGGCTGAGGGCGGTGGTTCCGGTACGGGGGAGCCCGATGACGAACACCGGTCCGCCGATCTCCTGGTCGTCGATCTCGGGATGGAGCCGGTAGGTCTCCTCCACCCTCAGGCGGGCGGCCAGCAGCGCGGTCAGCCGGGCGCGCTGCATGACGTCGCCCAACTCGGTGAGGCCACCCTCGTCGTTCATCGCCGCCACCAGGCGGTCGAGGCCCTCGCGGTAGTGATCGCCACCGGTGTCGTCGAGGCCGGTCTGGGCCCGGGCATCCTCCTCGATCCTCTCGACCTCGAGGCTCATCGGGCGAACCGCCGACTGACGGCCCTCCGGCGGATGTCGATGGCTTCGGCCCGTTCGCCCGGTGAGACCCGGCGGGTCTCCGCCGGCAACTCCTCGGCCAGCCGGTCGAACGGCACCAGCCGGGTGGTCGGCACCGGTGC
>DATARI010000012.1:0-6736 GCA_036264255.1 Acidimicrobiales bacterium
ATCTCTTGGCGGCGTCCTTGGGCTCGGGGTAACCAGGCGGCATCGTCGTTGCGCTGGCCGTCGACCACCGCCGAGCGGTAGCTGGCTTCGCCCTTCCAGGGGCAGATCGTATGGGTGGAGCTGGGCTCGAAATATTCGGCCCGGACATCGGCCTCGGGGAAATAGTGATTCCCCTCCACCACCACGGTGTCATCGCTCTCGGCCAAGACCGTTCCATTCCAGGTTGCACGTATCGTCATGCCAAGTACAACAATGGTGAGCCATAAATCTTCCCCCCACCCGGGCCCCGGGAATGAAGGAGCACAGGATGAGCACAGACAGCGCCACCGACCGCGCGGAGATCATCGTGGTGGGGATGGGGCCGGGGAGCGAGGACGCCGCCGAGCGGCTGGCCCAGGACGGCTGCGACGTGGTGGGCATCGACGGCCGGCTGGTGGGGGGCGAGTGTCCCTACTGGGGGTGTGTCCCTTCCAAGATGATGATCCGGGCGGCCAATCTGTTGGCGGAGGCCCGGCGGGTTCCGGGGATGGCCGGGGAGACCACCGTCCGGGCCGACTGGTCGCCGGTGGCCAGGCGCATCCGGGACGAAGCCACCGACAACTGGGACGACAAGGTGGCGGTGGATCGCTTCGAGGAGAAGGGCGGCCGTTTCATTCGCGGATTCGCCCGGTTGGACGGGCCCACCCGGGTGGTGGTGAACGACCGGGCCATCGAAGCCTCCCGGGCCATCATCCTCTCGGTCGGGGCCAAGGCTTCGGTCCCCCCGATCCCGGGCCTGGCCGACACCCCTTACTGGATCAACCGCGACGCCATCGAGACCGAGCAGGTGCCGGAATCCCTGGCCATCATCGGGGGAGGACCGATCGCGGTGGAACTCGGCCAGATGTTCTCCCGCTTCGGCTCGTCGGTCACCATCCTGGAGCGGGAGTCCCGGATCATGAGCCCCGAGGACCCGCAGGCCAGCGCGATGCTGACCAAGGTCTTCATCGACGAGGGCATCGACGTCCGGGTGGCGGTGAACATCAACTCGGTGGCCCACGACGGGCAGGGCTTCTCGGTCAACCTCGACCAGGGTGATCCGGTGGTGGCCGAGCGGCTACTGGTGGCGACCGGGCGTCAGCCCGACATCGGGGGCCTCAACCTCGAGTCGCTGGGCATCGACCCGAAGGCACGGGAGATCCCGACCGATGATCACCTGCGGGTGGTCGACGGGGTCTGGGCGATCGGCGACGCCACCGGCAAGGGCGCCTTCACCCATGTGTCGATGTACCAGGCCGACATCGTGGTCAACGACATCCTGGGGTTGGCGGTTACTCCGGCCGACTACCGGGCCCTCCCCCGGGTGACGTTCACCGATCCGGAGATCGGCTCGGTGGGCCTGAGCGAAGACGCCGCCCGCCAACAGGGTCTGAAGGTGCGGGTCGGGCGAGCGTCGGTCCCGTCCTCCACCCGGGGCTGGATCCACAAGGCCGGGAACCAGGGGTTCATCAAGGTGGTGGAAGACGCCGACCGGGGGGTGCTGGTCGGCGCCGTCTCGATGGGGCCGGTCGGCGGCGAAGTCCTCGGCTTCCTGGTCCTGGCTGTCCATGCCGAAGTCCCCTGCCATACCCTCCGCCACATGATCTACGCCTATCCCACCTTCCATCGGGCCATCGAGGCGGCGCTCAAAGACCTCGACTGAAAGCCCCGTCCTAGCGGGTGGGGCCGAATCGCTCGACCCGGATCTGCTCCTCGTTGACGCCGGCGCCCCGGAGGATGTCGGTGGCGGCATCGGAGAATCCCGACGAGCCGCACACGAAGACGGTGGTGTCGTCCCCGACCGGCAACGGCAGGTCGCCCTCGGTGAGCCGGCCGGGGGGCCGGGACCAGCCTTCGGGGGTCTGCCGGGTGTAGATGACGGTGGTCTCGGGGCCCGGGAGCTCGGCGGCGTAGTAGAGATCCTCGGGAGTGCGGGTGGAGACGACCAGGCGCACCAGATCGGACCGGTGGGTCCGGCGGGCCAGGCGCAACATCGCCATCACCGGGACCAGGCCCGAGCCGCCCCCGATGAGCAGGGCCGGGGTGTCCCCTCGCCAGACGAACCAGCCGCCGATCGGGCCCCGCACCTCCAGGTCGTCCCCGACCACCACTTCGTCGTGGAGGAAGGTGGAGACCTCCCCCTCCGCCAAGCGCTCCACCGTCAGCTCGATGTCGTCGGAGCCGTCGGGGGCCGAGGCCACCGAGTAGGAACGCTGGGCGCTGTAGCCGTCCGGAGCGGACAGCCGGAGAATGAAGTGCTGTCCGGCCAGGTAGTCGGCGGGTCGGTCCAGGCCCAGCCGGAAGGTCTTGGCCGTCGCGGTCTCCGGTCGGATCTCCACCACCTTGGCCGGCTGCCATTTGCCCGGCGGAGGGACGGGTGTCGGCGGGTCAGTCACCCTGGTAGCGCTGCTCCAACCACGGATCGCCGTGGTTGTGGTAGCCGTTGCGCTCCCAGAACCCCGGCTCGTCGTGGTCGATGAGCTCGAGGCCCGAGACCCACTTGGCGCTCTTCCAGAAGTAGAGGTGGGGGACGAGCAGACGGGCCGGGCCCCCGTGCTCGACCTCCAGGGGCTGCCCTTCGAAGTCCCACGCCACCCAGGCCTGTCCCCCGGTGATGTCGGCCAGCGGAAGGTTGGTGGTGTACCCGGTGTGGGATTCGGCCATCACGTGGGTGGCGGAGGGCAGGGGGCGGGCGGCGGCCAGCAGGGCATCGACCGATACCCCGGTGAAGGTCACCCCGAGCTTCGACCAGGTGGTGACGCAGTGGATGTCCCCGGCATACGACGAGGCGGGGAGGGCGTGGATCTGATCCCAGGTCCAGGTCACCGGCTCCTCCACCAGTCCCTTGACCGAGAAGGTCCAGGTGTCGGTGGACAGCTTCGGGGTGGCCTCGGCGGTGAGCACCGGCCAATCCGAGCCCACGTCGTACTGGCCGGGGGGAAGGCGGGGGTCGCGGGGTCCTCGGCTCTTGAATCCCCGGGTGAAGTTCATCGGGCTAGGCGGCCTGGGGGTTTTCCAGCACCATGGCGACGCCCTGGCCGGAGCCGACGCACACCCCGAGGATCCCGTAGCGGACCTCGCGGAGCCGGAGCTCGGTGGCCAGGGTGAGGACGTAGCGAGTGCCCGACGAACCGAAGGGATGGCCGATGGCCACCGCCCCCCCGTTGGGATTGAGACGGTCGTCGGGCACCTCGAAGCCATTGAGCTGATTGGGGAGTTCCCGCAACACGCCGAGGGCCTGGGCGGAGAAGGCCTCGTGGACTTCCCAGATGTCGATGTCCTCCGGGGCGAGGTGAGCCCGCTGGAGGGCTTTCGGCATCGCAAAAGCGGGGCCGATCCCCATCAGCTGGGGATCGAGGGCGACGGTGGCCGACGACACCACCCGGGCCAACGGCTCGATGCCGAGCGATTCGGCGGCTTCACCGCTGGCCACCACCACTGCACTGGCGCCGTCGCTCAACGGGGAGGAGTTCCCGGCGGTCATCTGGGTGGTGTTCGGCTGGGGGGGAAGCGCGGCCAGCGCCTCGGCGGTGGTATCGCCCCTGATCATCTCGTCGTGTTCGAAGGTGCGGCCGGGTTGTTTGCGGGTGCCGGGGATCTCGACCGGATGGATCTCCTTGGCCAGCCGGCCCGAATCCCGAGCCGCGGCGGCGTGGAGGTTCGAGCGCAGGGCAAAGGCGTCGATCTCCTCCCGGGTCAGCCCGTATTTGTCCGCGACGTTCTGGGCGGTCTCGATCATGGCGATATAGGCGTTGCGGGCGAGTAGCGACGGGTTGGGCGGACCACCGGCTCCGGCCCACATGGTGTCGAGGAGGAAGACCGGCCCCCGGGGCATGAACGGCGCCTCCCCCTTCATGTAGGCCCACCCTGATCTCGACATCGATTCGACCCCGCCGGCCAACCCGACCTCGACCTCCTGGCTGCGGATGCCGTGGGCGATCTGGATGGCCCCACTGAGGGAGGAGGCACAGAAGCGGTTGACGGTGATGGCCGGCACCGAATCGGGGAAGCCGGCGGCGAGGGCGGCCCAGCGGGCGATGTCGCCCATGCCCTCATGGGCGGGGTTCACGCAGCCGGCGGCGATGTCGTCGATCCGCTCGAGGGGGACTCCGACCTTCTGGCAGGCCGCCACCAGGGTCTGTCCCAGGAGGTCGTCGGTGCGGAGGTGGGAAAGGGAGCCGCCGTAGCGCCCGACCGGGGTTCGCACGCCACCAAGAATGAATGCGTCGATTGCCATGTCACCTGTCCCTTTCCTGGGTTCAAGCACTGAAATGCACCATAACGGGACGGCCCGGCAATCCGCTCGGGGCGCCAGCTGCCCACGGGCAGGACGGCTCGGTAACATCGGCGTCATGGCAATGGACGCTCCCGAGTGGCTCCGGGCCTTCGCCGCCGAACTGGGTGTCGAGGCGCCGTCGGCGGCCGAGGTGGAGACCTTGCTGGCCCTGGCCGGGGTCGCCGCCCATGCCTCCGAACGGACTGCCGCCCCCATCACCTGCTGGTTGACGGCCAGAGCCGGCGTCGCTCCGGAACGGGCGCTGGCGTTGGCCCAACAGCTGTCCGACTCGTCGTCGTGACCCCGGTCGCCGGGTTGCTCCTCTCCGGTGGCGCCAGCCGGCGGATGGGTCATGACAAGGCGTCGATCCGGGTCGCGGGCGAATCGTCGGCCCACCGTGCCGCCCGGCTCCTCGGCTCGGTCGCCAACCCGGTCTGGGAGGTGGGGCCCAGCCACTGCCACCTTCCCCACGTCCGGGAGGACCCGGCGGGATCGGGGCCGGTGAGCGCGGTGGCGGCCGGGTGGACGGCGCTGTCGGCCGCCGGGCACCGCGGACCGGTGCTGGTACTTGCCTGTGACCTCCCGCTCATGACCCGGGAACTCCTCGAGTGGTTGGCCGGACACCCCGTCGACCGCACCGTGATCCCGATGGTCGGGGGGCGGCCGCAACCGGTGTGCGCCCGTTGGTCCGGCCCTGACCTGGACCGACTGGTTCAACTCCAGCAAAGCGGGTATCGGTCCTTCAAGCCCATGTACGAGACGTTCGACATCGTCTTTGTCGAGCCCGACGACTGGAAATCGGTGGGCCCTTCCCGGTTGCTGGCCGACACCGACACTCCCGACGACCTCCGCCGCCTCGGGATCGAGTGGGAGGCGGGCGAGATGGCCCCGGGATGGGACGGGTCACGACAGGGCGCGACGGTCCGGTGACCCCGGTCACCGCCCGCCGGCTGGTGCAACGGGTGAGCCTCGGCGACCCACCGGTGCGCCAGCCCGACCTGTTGGCGGTGGAGGAGCCGCTCGAGCTCCGGGTCGGTGGCCAGTCGCTGGCGGTGACCATGCGCACCCCCGGCGCCGATTTTGATCTGGCCGCCGGCTTCCTGGTGAGCGAAGGCGTCATCACCCGACGCCACGAGTTGGCCCGGATGACCTACTGCACCGGCAGCGATGTCGAAGAGGGGAACCGCTACAACCTGTTGGACGTCACCCTCGGCCGGGGGGTGGCTCCGCCCGACGCCGGTGTCGCCCGGGCCTTCTTCACCACCAGCTCCTGTGGCCTCTGCGGCAAGGCCAGCATTGACGCGGTGCGTACCCGGTCCGCCTTTTCCGTCCGGGAGGATCCGCTGCGGGTCACCCCCACCCGGTTGGCGTCGCTTCCCGACCGCCTGCGGGCCGCCCAGGCCACCTTCGAGAAGACCGGCGGGCTCCACGCCGCCGGGTTGTTCGACGGGGAGAGCGGCGAGCTGTTGGTGCTGCGAGAAGACGTCGGCCGCCACAACGCGGTCGACAAGGTGATCGGCTGGGCCCTACGGGAGGACCGGCTTCCCCTCCGGGGGACGGTGCTGCTGGTGTCGGGGCGGGCATCGTTCGAGCTCACCCAGAAGGCGTTGATGGCCGGGGTGCCGCTGCTGGCCGCGGTCTCCGCCCCCTCGTCGCTGGCCGTCGATCTGGCCGCCGACTCCGGCCTGACCCTGGTCGGCTTCCTCCGCCATCCGTCGATGGTGGTCTACACCGGGGACACGAGGGTCTCCGCCGAAACGGCGGCGGAACCGAGCGGGAGCCAGGTCGGTGTCCCGTAAACCGCTGGAGGATGATGTCACCGAAGACGGCCTGACCGTCGGCAAGCCCGAGACCTGGGCGGCCGGGGTGCCCGGCGTCGCCCACTCGCTCATCCAGGCTTACGAGGAGATGGGGGTGCGCCGCAGCGCGGTCACCCTCCGGGCCATCAACCAGAAGGACGGCTTCGACTGCATGTCCTGTGCCTGGCCCGACCCGCCGGATCGGAAGACGGCGGAGTTCTGCGAGAACGGGGCCAAGGCGGTGGCCTGGGAGGCCGACCTCCGACGGATCCCCTCGTCGTTCTGGGCCGAGCACGACCTCACCTCGCTGGAGACCATGAGCGAGTACTGGATGGGCCAGCAGGGTCGCCTGGTCGAGCCCGTCTACAAGCCGGCCGGATCCGACCACTACCGGCCGATCAGCTGGGACGAGGCGTTCTCGACGATCGCCACCGAGCTGAACTCGTTGGACACCCCCAACCAGGCCACCTTCTACACCTCCGGGCGGACCAGCAACGAAGCTGCCTACGTCTACCAGTTGTTCGTCCGCGCCTTCGGCACCAACAACCTTCCCGACTGCTCGAACATGTGCCACGAGTCGACCAGTGTGTCGCTGGCCGAGACCATCGGGGTCGGCAAGTCGACGGTGACCTACGAGGACTTC
>DATARI010000018.1:0-14934 GCA_036264255.1 Acidimicrobiales bacterium
ATGCCTCTGCACCGACTGGCATCGATCACCATCGGCGTTCCCAATGTGGAAGAGACGGCTCGGTACTACGCCGAGTTCGGGCTGGTTCGCGACGGTTGCCACTTTTCGACCGGCGATGGGGGCGAGCAACTCCGCATCGTCGAGAGCCCCAGCCGTCGACTCATCGAACTGGTCGTTGGTGCCGACGACCCTGACGACTTGGAGCTCATCGCTCAACGAGTCGGCAGACTCGGGGTACCCGTCCAGCGAGGTCCGGCCAGCCTGAGCGCCGTCGAGATCCACAGTGGCGCCCGGGTCGTGGTTGCCGTCACCCCCCGTATCTCCCAAGTCCCGGCGGCGATCGCTCTTTATAACGCCCCAGGCCAGGTCGAACGCCACAACGCTCGCGCCCCGGCCATCTCCCGGGAGGGACCGATCCGTCCCCGCAAGCTGGGCCATGTCGTCATCGGCACCCCCGACGCCGAAGCCTCACAGCGATTCTTCGTCGACGGCATCGGTTTCAAGATAAGCGACCAGGTCCTCGGGCTGGCCGCCTTCTTACGGTGCTCCACCGACCATCACAACCTGCTGATCCAGCCCTCCCCAGTGGCGTTCTTGCACCACACCTCGTGGCAGGTCGAAGACGTCGATGAAATCGGCCGCGGCGCCTCGCGGATGCTCGAGGGCCACCCCGAGCGCCACACCTGGGGCCTGGGCCGGCACTCCATCGGCTCCAACTTCTTCTGGTACCTGCGTGACCCGGCCGGCAATTTTTCCGAGTACTACTCCGACATGGACGCCATCACGAACGACCAGCTCTGGACACCGGGAACCTGGGAACCGTCACTCCGCGCTCTTTACGCCTGGGGACCAGACGTCCCCCCCTCAATGCTCGAACCCGACGACCTCGCCGACCTGATGGCGGCGTCCCACCGAAGCTGACACCGGGACCCTGCCGGACGGGGTCGCACTCGGCCGATTCGAGCTCAGTGTGCGACCCAGGGGAGGAGACCGACTGCGGTATTGGCGATGTCGATGAGCCCGGCTTTCGATTTGCCGGCTCTACCGAGCGCCTCCATGCCCCGTAAGACGGCGAGGAGGAGACTGGCCAGCTGCCGGGGGTCGGCGGAGGGGTCAATGTCGCGGTGCCGTTGCGCGGCCTCGATGCAAGAAGCCAATAGGTTCTCGATGGCGTCGAAGGTTCGTTGTGCGCTGGCCGCCACCGCCGGGTCGTCGGCGGACAGCTCGGCGGTTCCCTTCGCCACCAGGCAACCCCGACGCGTAATGTCGTTGCCGGTGGCGCGTGCCACCGCGCCGACGTGCGCTTTCAGGCGTTCGGAGGCACTGGCGTCGGGGCCCTCAAGTGCCTGGCGCACGGAGTCGACCAGGTCGGCGCTGTGGTCCTCGAAGACACGGAGAAAAAGGGATCGTTTGTCGCCGAACGCCCCGTAGAGGCTGCCCTTGCCCAGCCCGGTGGCAGCCGCCACTTCGTCGACGCTGGTGCCGGCGTACCCCGAGGACCAGAACCGATCTCGGGCGGCACGCAGAACCCTTGTCTCGTCGAAGCTCCGCGGCCTGGCCACGACCAGCACTTTACCAGTTATTGACTAACTAGTCCAGAATGGTTAGGTTGTGGAACGGGCGGTCAAGAATGGCGGCTCGGACGAGATGGGATGCATCATGACCAACGCATTGCAAGACAACGTGGCCCTCGTCACCGGAGGTAGCACCGGCATCGGCTTGGGTATCGCCAAGCGATTCGTAGCGGAGGGCGCCTTCGTCTTCATCAGCGGCCGCCGGCAGGCCGAATTGGATGCCGCGGTGTCTGAGATCGGGGAGAACGTCGAGGCCATCCGCTCTGACGTCGCCGACCTGGCGGATCTCGAGGGCCTCTTCGAGACGATAAGGCTCCGCAAGGGTCGCATCGATGTGCTGGTTGCCAACGCGGGCGGAGGGGTGCTTGCCCCCCTGGGTTCAGTCACCGAGGAACAGTTCGACACCATGTTCGCGGTCAACGTGAAGGGGGTCCTCTTCACCGTGCAGAAGGCGTTGCCACTGCTGGGCTCGGGCTCCCGCGTGATCCTGGTGGCGTCGACCCAATCGGTCAAGGCCAGTCCCGGTTCCAGCGTCTACGGCGCCACCAAGGCGGCGGTGAGAAACTTTGCCCGGAGCTGGATCCTCGAGTTGAAGGAACGGGGTATCCGGGTCAATGTCCTCAGCCCCGGCCCGACCGAGACCCCGGGGCTGAAAGGGGCGGTTCCAGCCGCCGAGCAACAACTCCGCCTTGACCGCTTCGCCTCAAACGTTCCGCTCGGCCGGGTCGGTGCACCGGATGAGATCGGAAAGGCGGCCGTCTTCCTCGCCTCGGATGCGTCCAGCTTCGTCAACGGCGCCGAACTCTTCGTCGACGGCGGCTATGCCCAGGTATGACTTTGCGCACTCGCCGGCGGGCTGGTGGCGGCGGGCAACCGGTGATGCCGAGCCCGGCCCGAGCCAGGTTCGACGCCGACGGGACCTGCTCCGTCCGCGCCTCGACCTACCGACGCCCGGTGTTCGGGCGACGGACCGACTGACCCCGCTGACTCGATGAGGCTGCCCACGCCGTTATAGGCGGTCCACCGACCCCGCTAGGAGCGCACCAGGCGGGCGATGGCATCGGTCGCCTCATCGATCTTCTCTTGCGCCCCGGGGCCGCCGGCTTCGACCGCCTCCCGCACGCAACTGCCCAGGTGGTCACCCAACAGCTCGACCGCCACGGCTTGCAGCGCCTTGGTGGCTGCAGAGATCTGGGTGAGGACGTCGATGCAGTATCGGTCGTCTTCGATCATCTGCTGCAGTCCGCGGACCTGGCCCTCGATGCGCCGGAGCCGCTTGGCCACCTGGTCCTTGTGTTCGATATAGCCGTACATCTTCGTCTCCTTTGCTATACCCCCATAGGGTATACTGGTTCTAGACCGAGCCGACTTCGGGTCGGCGCCGACGCGAGAGAAACGAGGGTCCTTTGAGCGCACGGCTGCCACGGGGGGCTTGGCCCACGGGATCCTCAGCCCGGTGAGACTTGTCCATGCCGTCGGCCACGCTCTCGCCGTATCGGGCGGGATGACCTGGCAAATCCTCTGGTCGCTGGTCCTGGGCTTCACCCTCTCCGCCGTGGTTCAGGCCCTGGTGCGCCGGAGCACGGTCGAACGGCTGCTGGGAGGCGACTCGCCCCGGAGCCTCGGGGTGGCAACCGGCCTCGGCATCGCCAGCTCCTCCTGCTCCTACGCGGCGGTGGCGCTGGCCCGGGCCCTCTTCCGCAAGGGCGCCAACTTCACGGCGGTGATGGTCTTCGAGATCGCCTCGACCAACTTGGTGATCGAGCTCGGGATCATCATGGCCCTGTTGCTCGGCTGGCAGTTCACCCTGGCCGAATTCGTAGGCGGACCGATCATGATCGTCGCCATCGCCGTCTTGTTCCGACTGTTCCTCCGGCAGCGGCTCCTCGACGCCGCTCATCACCAGGCCGATCGAGGCTTGGCCGGCTCGATGGAAGGTCATGCGGCAATGGATATGAGCGTGAAGGCGGAAGGCAGCCTTTGGTCCCGGCTGTCCTCGTCCGAGGGGTTCACGTCGGTTTCCCACGTCTTCGTGATGGAGTGGGCGGCGGTACTGCGCGATGTGGTGGTGGGGTTGCTGATCGCCGGCGCCCTGGGAGCCTGGGTTCCCGACAGCTTCTGGCGTCACCTCTTCTTCACCGGGCACCCCGTTCTGGCCCGGGTCTGGGGCCCGCTCCTCGGACCGATTATCTCGATCTTTTCCTTTGTCTGCTCGATAGGCAACGTGCCCCTGGCTGCGGTCCTCTGGAATGGGGGGATCAGCTTCGGCGGGGTCATCAGCTTCATCTTTGCCGACCTCATCATCCTCCCGATCTTGGTCATCTACCGGAAGTATTACGGGACGAAGATGATGTTGTTCATCCTGGCTACCTTCTACGCCACCATGGTGGTGGCCGGCTACGCGGTGGAACTGATCTTCGGTGCCGCCGGCCTGATCCCGGTCACCCGCAACGCCAAGGTGCTGAATCCGACCATCAGCTGGGACTATTCCACCTACCTCAATATCGTCTTCCTCTGCGTTGCCGCTGCGCTGATCTGGCGGTTCTTCCGGACGGGAGGCGCCACGATGCTCAAAATGATGCACGGGAGCCCGGACGCCACCGAGATGCACTCCATGTGAGAGGGACGGCGTCGGCTGGTGTGATCGACGGTCGGATCTCCCAGGTAGCGCTCCGACGGACGGGTGGAGGTCACCGCCACCGGCTCCCCGGTCGACCGCCGGATGAAGGGGCCGGAGGCCCCGTTCGACTTACGCATGGAAGGCCTCCTCGAGGGCCGCCTGCAATGTGTCCGAATGTAGCTGGCCGATGTAGCGGCCCACAACAGTCCCCGACGCCGAGATGAACAACGTAGTCGGCAGGCCGAAGAGACCGAATTGGGTGGCAACGCTCCCGTTGGCGTCGGAGGCGGCCGGGTAGGTCACATGTACCTGGTCCAGAAACGCCTTTGCGGCCCCCTGGGTATCGTTGGCGTCGATCCCGAGGAACTGGACCCTTCCGTGTTCGGCCTGAAAGGCCTGTTCCAACAGCGGCATCTCGGTTCGGCACGGGATGCACCACGACGCCCAGAAATTGACCACCAAGGGTCTTCCCCGAAACGCCGCCAGCGACACGTTCTGGCCGAGGTTGGACAGGCTCGGAAGCGTGAACGCCGGCGCCGGTTGGCCGGTCCGGCCGACCAGGGGGTCCGAACTCGCCGGCGAGGAGCTTGACTCCGCTTGCCAGAGGGCGATCGACGCGATCACCACGACCCCCAGGATCCCGCCGACGGCCATCCGTCGCCTCGGTCCCGGCTTTCGCCACCACCGGATGACGGTCGGCGCGGTCTCGGCCGCCGGCTCGGCTCCCTGATCGAGTGGGCTCGGCTCCGGAGGCTGGCTCACCGAACGCGGGCCCCGGCCGGCACCACCATCGAGTCGAATCCGGCGTTACTGAGGTCAGCGGCTCCCGGGCCGCAGTCGCCCAACCGGCGAGGATGCCGATCCGGTGAACAGGAAGGACGGCACCGGCGATCGCGGCGACCAGCGACTGACGGCATCAATTCACGACTGTAGTGGCGGGAGCCCCCGCCCCCAGCCGGAGGGAGCTCTACGGCGGCGGGCTCAACCGATCCGGATGCCGGCGAGCTGGGTGCTCTGGGCGACCAACCGCCCGGTGGCGTCCCAGACGAAGCACGCCTCGTCGACCCGCTGGGCGTCGATCAGCTGGGCCCGGTGCAACACCCGGACCGGGCCGGGGGCGGGCAGCGCCCGGACATAAGCGGTGAGCTCCAGGGTGGGTACCCAGCCCGAGTATTCGATGTCGAAGGTCGCCGGGGGAAAGGCGTCGACGGCAAACAGCAGCGATGTCGGGTCGAAGGGTTCCCCGTGGGGGAGCGACAGCCAGCCCCGCAGTTCGCCCCGCCCGCTCGGTTGCCCGCTCCGGAAGGCGGCCGACTCGGGCTCCAGCCGCACCTCGACCTGCTCCATGATCGCCACCCGGGTCCCGTCGGGCGTGCGCGGGGTCAGCCGGACGCACTCCTCATAGGCCACCTGACCGGACTCCGGCACGCCTCGGTCCCAGTAGGGGGCGGTGGCACCGAATTGGCTGGTGGTCATCAACACCTCGACACAGGCTTGACCGTCCTGGCTCATCCGGCCCCGGACCTGGCTGGCCGAGCGTCCGGACCGCAGGACCTCGGTTTCGATGACCACCGGCCCCGGGTCGGGCGCCTGCAGGTAGTGGGCACTGGCCGCGATGACGTGGGGCTGCGCGCTCACCGATGCCGCCGCCCGGCCCAGCATGGCCAGGAGATAGCCGCCGTTGGGCTTGCCGACGATGGTCCATTCCGGGTTGATGGTGGCGTCGAAGTAGCCGGCGGGGTTGGCCGTCACCCGGCTGACGTCGGCGAAAGGGAACTGGTCAGTGCTCGGTGCGGTCGTCATGGTCGGCCCGACGGCGCCGTCGTGACGAGGGGCTCGACCGCCCCGCGACCGGGCACCGCCCGCACGTCCCTCGGCCCCATCGGCTCCCCGCAGGCCGAGCAGGTCAGCACCGCCACCGAGGGCTCACCACAATCCTTGTGCACCACCTCGAGGGGGGGACCGTTGGGGGCGGCGTACTTGTCGCCCCACTGGCGCATGGTGGTGAGCACCGGCCACAGGTCCCGCCCCTTGTCGGTGAGCCGGTAGTCGTGGCGGAGGGGATGGTCGCTGTAGGGGACCTTGGTGAGCACCCCGGCCTCCACCAGGTGGGAGAGGCGCTGGTTCAGCACGTTGCGGGAGATGCCGAGCCGCTGTTGGAACTGGTCGAACCGGGTCACCCCGAGGAAGGCGTCCCGCATGATCAGCATCGACCACCACTCGCCGACGACCTCCAGGCACTGGGCCACCGAGCAGTTCATATCCGAGAAGCTCTTGCGTTCCACCCACAGCAATCTAGTGGGTTGCGTGATAGAACGCAACAGGCTACCTTCGGTCTTAGCAAGGAAGCCCAAGAGCCGTCGGCCCGGCCCTCGGCTCGACGACGGGAGGATCATGACCAGCCAAACCACCACCCCGGGAGCCCCCAGCCTCGAGGCGGCTTCCCTCGAACAGGCCAGTGCTTTCGTGGTGGCGGCCGGGCTGATCCCCGAGGAGGCCACCGGATCGAGGGTCACCGGGCACATCGATCTCGGGCCCGAGCACCACACCCCGTGGGGCATCGTTCACGGCGGGGTGTACACCACCGCCATCGAGAGCGCCGCCAGCATCGGGGCCAGCCTGGCGGTGAAGGACCGGGGCATGGTGGCGGTCGGGCTCACCAACAGCACCCACTTCCTGAGGTCGGTCTCCTCCGGCCGGGTGGACGTCGAGGCGGTGGCGCTCAACCAGGGGCGCACCCAACAGTTGTGGCAGGTCGATGTCAGCAACGAGTCCGGGAAGCTCGTCGCCCATGGAGAGGTGCGACTCCAGAACGTCCCGGCCGCCGCCGGCTGAACACCTGGCGGCCGGAGTCGGCGCCCCCGGTTGACGCCATGGGATGATGACGCGGAGCCGACTCTGAAGGACGGGACCTCATGCGTGTGCATCTTCTCGACGGGACCTATGAGTTGTTCCGCCAGTTCTTTGGTCAACCGCCCCGGGCGTCGGATGACGGGACCGAGATCGGTGCCACCTACGGCGTCGTCACCTCGGTGCTGGCCATGCTCTCGGGGGGCGTCACCCACCTCGGGGTGGCGACGGATCATGTCATCGAATCGTTCCGCAACCAGCTGTGGGCGGGCTACAAGTCCGGGGAAGGGATACCCGAGCCCCTGCGGTCCCAATTCGACCTGCTGGAAGCGGCGTTGGTGGCGCTGGGCGTGGTGGTCTGGCCGATGGTCGACGTCGAAGCCGACGATGCCTTGGCCTCGGCGGCGGCGGTCGCCGCCGACGACCGGAGCGTCGAGCAGGTGGTCATCTGCACCCCCGACAAGGACCTGGCCCAATCGGTGGTGGGGGACCGGGTGGTCCAGCTCGACCGGCGCAAGGATGTGGTCACCGACGAGGACGGGGTCCGGGCGAAGTTCGGGGTGTCCCCCCGGTCGATTCCCGACTGGCTGGCCCTGGTGGGCGATTCCGCTGACGGGTTCCCGGGTCTGGTCGGGTGGGGGAAGCGCTCGGCGGCGGTGGTGCTGGCCCACTACGAACACATCGATGCGATACCCGACAACGTCAACGACTGGGAGCCAAGCCTCCGCAAGACGGTGCGGGGGGCTGACCGGCTGGCCACCACCCTGGCCGGCCAGCGCGAACTGGTCGAGCTGTTCCGCACCCTGGCCACGCTCCGGATCGACCGGTCGCTCCTGCCCCGGGTCGCCGACCTGCAATGGCGCGGGCCCACCCCCGCCTTCGAGGAGGTGAGCCGCCAGCTGCGCTCACCGGCGTTGGCCGAGCGGGCGGCGGCCATCGCCGCTACGTGAGGGCGTCGAAGACCAGCGAGAGTTCGGTCGGGACCGGGGCGTCGAGCTGGGCGTAGGTGCACGAGTCGGGCTGGCGGTCCGGCCGCCACCGGCGAAAGGCCGTGCCGTGGCGGAAGCGTTGCTCCTGGAGGTGGTCGTAGGCCACCTCGCAGACGAGTTCGGCCCGGAGCGGTTCCCAGCTCATGTCCTTTCCCGCACTCCACCGGCTGGTGCCTCCCGGGAGCCGGCTGGACTCCGCCGCCGCCTGCAACCAGGGATGGTGCTCGGCCGCCCCCGACCGGTAGGGCTCGAGTTCTTCCACCAGCTCCCGGCGTCGGGCGGCGGTGAACCCGGAGGCGACGCCGACGTGGTGGAGGACCTGGTCCTGGTCGAACAGGCCGAGCAGCAGCGAGCCGACGATGCCGCCGTCTTTGTGCCAGCGAAAACCCGCCACCACACAGTCGGCGGTGCGTTCGTGCTTGACCTTCAACATCGCCCGCTTGTCCTGGAGATAATGCAGATCCCCGGCCTTGGCCACCACCCCGTCGAGACCGGCTCCCTCGAAGCGGGAGAACCAGTCGCCGGCCACCTCGGGGTCGGTGGTCGCCGGCGTCACATGCACCGGCGCGGTTGCCGATTTGAGCGCCTTTTCCAGCCGCTTGCGCCGTTCGGCGTAGGGGGTTTCACAGAGGTCGCGGTCGGCCAGGGCGAGGATGTCGAAGGCCACGAAGGACGCCGGGGTGGTGGAGGCGAGCAGGTTGATCCGGGATTCGGCCGGATGGATCCGCTGAGACAGGGCGTCGAAGTCCAAGCCGGACGGACCGGCAATCACGATCTCGCCGTCGAGCACGCACCGGTCGGGGAGATCTCGCTTGAGGGGTTCGAGCAGCTCGGGAAAATACCGGGTGAGCGGCTTCTCGTTCCGGCTGCCCAGCTCGACCTCGTCGCCGTCCCGGAAGACGATGCAGCGGAAGCCGTCCCACTTGGGTTCGTAGAACATCCCTTCTGCCCGGGGGAGCTCCCGGGAGAGCTTGGCCAGCATCGGGGCCACCGGCGGTTGCACGGGAAGGTTCACCCGCTGATCGTATCCAGGTTTGAGAGACGGCTTCAGGCTGCGTGGGTGGCTGTCCAGGCCAGGAGATCGTCGGCCGAACCGCGGTTGACCACCCGCTCCTCGGGCACCTCCGCACGGACGGCGTTGACGCACCCCCGGCCCAGCCACTCGAGTTGGCCGGGGGCGTGGGCGTCGGTGTCGATCGAGACGAGACACCCGAGCTCGATGGCCAGTCGCAACAGCTCGTCGGGGGGATCTTGGCGCTCAGGACGGGAATTGATCTCCACCGCGGTGCCGGTGCGGGCACAGGCGGTGAACACCGCCTCGGCGTCGAAGGTGGACGGCGGGCGTCCCTTGCCGGTGATGAGCCGGCCGGTGCAGTGGCCGAGGATGTCGGTGTGGGGGCTCTCGATGGCGGCCAGCATCCGTTTGGTCATGGTCCGTTCGTCCATCCGCAACTTGGAGTGGACGCTGGCGACCACCACGTCGAGCTCGCCGAGGAGGTCCTCGTCCTGATCGAGGGTTCCGTCCTCCAAGATGTCCACCTCGATCCCGGTGAGGATCCGGAACGGGGCGAGCTCGGCATTGATTCCGGCCACCACCTCGAGCTGGCTCCGGAGTCGTTTGGCATCGAGCCCATGGGCCACCGTCAGTCGGGCGCTGTGATCGGTGAGGACCAGGTACCGGCGCCCGAGATCCCTGGCCGCCTCGGCCATCTCCTGGATCGGGCTGCCCCCGTCCGACCAGTCGGAGTGGGAGTGACAGTCCCCCTGGAGCTGGTCGAGCAGCGCCTGGGCCGCGGGATCGAGCTCAACGGGAGCCGGGTCGGACTCCAGTTTCGACAGGTAGGCCGGGACCTCGCCGGCCAGCGCTTCGCTGATGGCCTGGGCGGTTGACTTTCCCACCCCCGGAATGGTCTGGAGCTTGCCCGCCTTGGCCAGGGTGGCCAGCTCCGGCTCCGGCATCCCCTCCAGAGCGGCGGCGGCGTGACGGAAGGCGCGGACCTTGTAGGTGTCGGCTCCGTTGCGTTCGAGGAGATAGGAGATCCTTCGGAGGGTGGAGACGGGATCCATCGGTTACGCCTTCTTGGCCCGGCTCGGGGCGACGCGGGTCGGCTCGTCAGGGGCTTTGGGGTACTCCGGTGGCCAGGGGGCGTCGTGCAACCCCGCTGCCTTGTCTTGCTCGACGAGCTCGAGCAGGGGTTGGAGCGACTGCAGCGTCTGGCCGATCTCCGACCAGGGATCTCCCCGCTGCCACAACAGATCCGGGACCGAGATGATGGTCATGTCGTCGGGCACCACGGTGGTGACCTCTTCCCACGACAGGGGCGTCGAAACCTGGCCACCGGTCCGGGGCCGGGCGAACCAGGCGCCGAAGACCGTCTTGTGGGGGGCGTTCTGGTTGAAGTCGACGAAGACCTTCTTTCCCCGCTCCTCTTTCCACCAGTTGGCGGTGATCAGCGTGGGGTGACGCCGCTCGAGTTCTCGGGCCACCGCCACCGCCGCCGCCCGCACCTCGGTGGAGTCCCAGCGGGGCTCCAGCCGGAGGTAGACGTGCAGGCCCCGGTTGCCGGTCGTCTTCGGGTAACAAGCCATGCCGAGCTCGTCGAGAAGATCGCGGCAGTGGAAGGCGGCCTCCCGCACCCCGTCGAAATCGACCCCCGGCTGGGGATCGAGATCGATCCGGAGCTCGTCGGCGTGGTCGGGATCGGCGGACCGGTAGGGCCACAGGTGCAGACCGAGACAGCCGAGGTTGACGGCCCACAGGACATGGGCGAGGTCGGCCACCACCAGCGCGTTGGAGGTGGTGCCGTTGGGAGTGGCGACGGTGGTGGTCTCCAGCCACGACGGGGCGCCGGAGGGAACCCGCTTCTGGAAGAACGACTTACCGGTGGCTCCGTTGGGAAACCGTTGCAGCATGGCGGGACGGCCCCCGGCGGTGTTGAGCAGCGCCTCCCCGACCTCGAGGTAATAGGAGACGAGGTCGGACTTGGTGGCACCCAGCGCCGGGAAGTAGATCTTCTCCGGGCTCGAAATCCGAATCTCCCGCCCTGCCACCTCTACCAGCCGCTCGTCGTCCACGGACACCGCGCCAACTGTATAGGTCTACCCGCGTTCACCACCGCCGGCGAGGAGGGCGATGACCGGAGCGGCCTCGGGAGCCAACGAGGTGATGTCGAGGTGGAGTCGATCGCCGTCGACGGCGACGTCGAGATCCAGGAAGCCACAGCAGGTCGCCTCCCGGCGGGCCAGATCCTCCGCCGCCTCCCGGGCGTCGGGCCGAAGCCAAAGACGGGTCCCGCCGTCGATCGGGTCCGAGCCCAGGCCGGCCTCCTCCCGGAGCCGCCGCCACTCCTCCGTCCGGGCCCCGGCATCGGCCGCCTCGAGCTCGCAGGCCACGTCGAGGTGGCGATGGGGGAAGTGGGGGGCGGTCACCGCCGCCTCCGCAGCCGGGCGTCCAGGAGAGCCGGGGGGGAGGCGAACATGTTGTCGGCGGGATTGAGCTCGGTGCCCGGCGCCACGATCTCGTCGATCCGGTCGAGGACCTCATCGCTCAGCTCCACCTCGGCGCCAGCCAGCAGGTCGTCGAGCTGGTCGGGCTGACGGGGGCCGATGATGACCGAGGTGACCGCCGGGTGGGACCGGACGAAGGCGGTGGCCAGGTGGGTGAGCGGCATGCCCGCCTCGGCAGCCAGGGCGGTGAGTTGCGCCACCGCCTCGGCCTTGGCCTGGTTGGCCGGCACCGAGAGTTCGAAGGCCCGGGCGCCCCGACCCTGGGCCCGGTGGCTCTTGGTCGGGTCGGCCCGGCCGGACAGCCAGCGGCTGCTCAGGGGCCCGTAGGTGAGGACTCCCATGCCGTACCGCTGGGCGGTCGGGAGCACCGCAGTCTCGATGGTCCGGGTGAGGATCGAGTATCGGGGCTGCTCGGTGCGAAACCGGTGGTGGTCGCCCCGCTCGGCGGCCCACTGCGCCTCGACGATCAACTCGGCCGGGAAGGTGGACGAGCCGATGGCGCGCAGCTGGCCGGCGTGGACCAGATCGGAGAGTGCCGAAAGGGTTTCGTCGATGTCGGTCGTCCAATCCGGCCGATGCATTTGATAGAGGTCGATGTAGTCGGTGTCCAGCCGCCGGAGGCTGTCCTCGATGGCGCGCTTGATCCAGCGCGGGGATCCGCCTCCTCGGTTGGGGTCCTGCCCCATCTGGAGGGCGAACTTGGTCGCCAACACCACTTCGTCCCGGTGCCCTTTGAGTGCGCGGCCGACGATCTCTTCGGATTCGCCCCCCGAGTAGACGTCGGCGGTGTCCACGAAATTGATGCCGGCATCCAGCGCGGTGTGAATCATGCGTACCGACTCGTCATGGTCGGGGTTGCCCATGGCCCCGAGCATCATCGTCCCGAGAGCCATCTCGCTCACCGAAATGCCGGTGCCTCCAAGCGTCCTGCGCTTCATGTGCTCCTCGTCCTTCTGGCCACGCGCCGGAGGTGCCGCCCGACTCCGCCGGCGATGGGTTTGCCGCCGGTGCCGAACCTACCGGGACGGGTTGTCGTCGGATCACCCCCTCGGGTCAGCGCCGCCACGTCGGGCGATAAGGCTTGACACATTCCCATATGGGAATACAATGACACCCATGGCCCGGGCCGCGACAACCGCCGATGCGTTCAATGCGGTGGCCGAGCCCCGGCGGCGGCAGATCCTCGATGCCCTGGCCGAGGGGGAACGCCCGGTGAACGACCTGGCCCGCCTGCTCGAGCTGGCCCAACCGCAGGTGTCCAAGCACCTCCGGGTGCTGAAGGAAGTGGACCTGGTGGCGGTGCGGGACGAAGGACGGCAACGGCTGTACCGGCTGAACGGCACCCCGCTCCAACCCATCTACGAGTGGGTCAAGCAGTACGAGCGTTCGTGGTCGGAACGGTTCGAGCAATTGGATGTCGTGTTGGAGGAACTCATAGAGAAGGAGAAGACCCATGGCAAGGACCAGTAGCGAATCGGCCACCGTGACCCTCCCGGCGGATGACCAGATTCTCATCACCCGCGAATTCAGTGCCCCCCGACGGCTGGTCTACCGGGCGTGGACCACGCCCGAGCTGGTCCAACGCTGGTGGAGCGGGAAGCGCGGCGAGGTGACGAGCGCCGAGATCGACCTGCGGGTCGGCGGTAGGTGGCGCTACGTGATGGTGGCCAATGGCGGGTTCGAGGTGGCCTTCCACGGCGACTACCGCGAGATCGTCCCCGACGAGCGGATCGTCACGACCGACGTGTTCGAGCCGATGCCCGACGAGTCCGGGGTGTTGGACACCGTGACCTTCACCGAGCGAAACGGCGGCACGATCCTGACCCTGCACACCCAGTGCCCAGACCAGGAGACCCGGGACATGATCCTCGCCTCGGGGATGGAAGCCGGCATGCAGGAGCAGATGGACGCCCTCGAGCAGGTCGCCATCTCGTTGGGTTGACGAGGCGGCCGGGTCGGCAGGACGGTGGAGATCTTCAGGAGGGCGAGCCGAGCAGATCGGGAAGATCCGAGACGGAGTCGATGACGTCGTCGGGGTTCACGGGCGAAGCCCGGAGGGCGTCGGGTCGAAACTTCCCGGTCCTCACCAGGGCGCCGCCGATGCCGACGGCCTGGGCCCCGCCGATGTCGGCTTCGATGTCGTCGCCCACCATGACCGCCTCGCCGGCCTCCACGTCGAGATGGGCGAGGACGGCCTCGAAATAGGCTCGGGACGGTTTGCCCACCACGGAGGCCTCGGTGCCGGTGGCCTGCTCGAGCCCGGCGATGAACACCCCCATGTCGAGCTGTAACCCGTCAGCTGTCTCCCAATTGAAATTCCGGTGCATCGCCACCAGAGGGGCGCCTTCGACGAGGGCTCGGTACGCCTTGTTCAGCACGTCGTAGCCGATGTCGGGGCCGGCACCCCCGGTGACGACGACCTCGACCTCATCAGTCGCGGTGGTGATGCCTTCGAGGTCGACTTCGATCGCCCCGCTGTTGACCAGGAGGCAGCGCGCCCCGGGATGGTGAGCCCGCAAGTAGGTGGCGGTGGCGAGGGGGGCGGTGAAGATCTCGTCGGGGTGGAGCGCGAATCCGGCCCCCTCGAGGCGTTCGGCGATCTGACTCCGAGGGGTTGAGGTGGTGTTGGTGACAAAAGCCACCTTCCAGCCGAGGTCTCGAATCCGTTCGACCGCGGAGGCAGCCCCGGGGAGCGGCTGCCACGAGACGGTGAGCACACCATCGATGTCGAAGAGGACGGCCCGGCGGTTGGTCATGTCAACAGTCCATTGTGGCGCACCGATGGCACCCCCCACATCACCGGAGAGGTTCAGGGCCGGAGGATGTACCCCTTCCCCCGAACAGTGTGGATGATGCGCGGGCCGTGAACCTCGAGTTTGTGGCGCAGAGAGGAGATGTGGACCTCGAGGACGTGACGGTTGGCGCCGTGTGGCCACACCTCGACGAAGAGTTGGTCTTTCGTCACCACCCGGGGGATTTGGCGGATGAGCACGGTGAGGATGTTGAACTCGGTGGTGGTCAGTGGGACCAACGAACCGGCCCTGGTCACCGACCAATTCCGTTCGTCGACAACCAGGTTGCCACACTCCCAGATCTGGGCGGCGGCACGACCGTTGCGTTTCTGTCCTTCCCGGTGGCGGGCGCGGCTCGCCCGGGCGATGAGGTCATTGCTGGAATCGTCAGGTTGCAGGTCTGCATAACCGACGGTCACCGAGCCGGGCTCGGGGGCTTCATCCAAGACCGTCGCGATGAAAGACAAGCAATTGGGCGCGTCGGCGATGGTGAGACCCGGGATGGCACAGATGAACTCGCCGTCCCCGAATCGGACGATCAGGTCATAAGCGCGCAGATTCGTTCTCAGGGTGTTGGCGACTTCAAGCAGCATCCGGTCTCG
>DATARI010000024.1:0-9624 GCA_036264255.1 Acidimicrobiales bacterium
CCGAGCATCAAGGCGTCATTGTGGGCGCCACCCAGCAGCACCAACAGGACCAGCGGATTGAGCGCCCCAAGCCCGAAGGCAACCGTCCCGCTCCGACCGACTGAGCGGGCCAGGACGGGAGTGCTGAGGGCGATCAGGACCACGCCGACCAGAGCGACGATCCGAAAACCGAGGATGGTAGTGAGGACATCGTGGCGGGCCAGGCCGGCGATCAAGCCGGACAGACGCTCCCATCCGGGGCCATAGGGGGCGGGGGCGTGCCGCCACAGGGGATCGACCAGATTGAGGAACGGCCCGCTTCCGAGACTGCTGGGTCCGTGGACATAGGGGTTGATGCCCCGATTCACCATCTCACCTTGTGCGGCGTAGCTGTAGACATCACGACTGAAGATCGGAGGCATCAAGACAATCGGGGTGCCCCAGGCGACCAGCATGGGCACCAGGCTCCTCATCGGTAGGTTCGGCTGTCGGCGCAGGGTGCGCACCGTCTCGAACCAGGATCCGAGCATCACCACAATGCCGAGGTACACCAACAGGATCGCCAAGAACCGGGCATTGGTGCTGCCGGCCGTTGACGACGGGCTGCTGGCGACGCCGAAGAACCAGGCCCCCGGGGATTTCACCGCAAAGGGCGATCCGGCCTGGGTGACTCCGACCAGCACACACAGCGAACCCGCACATCCGGTCGCCGCGGTCAGTTTGAGCGAGACGGGACGGAGCTCTTGTCGTCCAACCTCGACGTCAGCCGGCGTAAGAAGGCTTACCAGAGCGCCGGCCTCGGTTCAGGCGCGACTGGCGAGGACGGCCAGCCCTTCACCCGTGAGGTCGTTGTCGACCCCACCGCGGCCGGTCATCACCATGATCAGCGAGATCATTGGTCCCGAGATTTCGGGGCCGTCGCCGTGTACCCAGTCGCAATCGGTGGCCCGCAGCTTGAGGCCGGCGATCCGCCGCTTGGCGCCGATCAGGAGGTTCGACTTCTTGTAGCTGTCGGCCACCGCGACCAGTGCCGCTTCGGGAGCGCGATGCTGGAGGCCGAGGGGCCGGCGGACGTCCTCCCCGTGGACGATGATCTCGCCGAGCATCGCCATGACCGGGGCCGGGGGGTGATTGGTGGTCGTCGTCCGGGACTGCAGACGCCGAACCAGTTCATCCGGACCTACCTGCCCGAGGCGCTTGGCGGCTCGATCGGTGAAGACATCGAACTTGAACCCGGCCGAGATCAACTCCTTGTAGAAGTTCAGGGGAGTCTGTTCGGCGGCGGCGAGAATATGGCCGGTGGCGTCCTGCACCGACCAACCGGTGCACAACGAAGGCGTCGCCCACTGCTCGGCCGTCAAGCTGCTCAGGGTCTCGACCATCTCCGCCCGTTCGGCGTGGATGTATCGCCAGGTCTCATCCGACTTCATGTGAAGATCCTCTTTCCCCTGCCGGCGGCCCTCAAGCTAGTCCCAGTACCGCCGCGGCGTCGTCGCTACCGAAGACAGGCCCCACGGGCCGGCGTCGCCCGAAGTCAGGCCGAGCGGACGGCGTCGACCTCCCAGTAGGCCCGCAGCGCGGCAATCTTCCCCTCCGGCGAGCGGCGATAGGTGTAAACCCCGTCCACCTCCACCGCCGAACCCCCCGCGAAGGTGATCCGAATGACCCCGACGTTGGCCACCTCGTCGCCGCAGAGAAACGACTGGTGAATGGTGAACTTGATCGATTCGTTGGCGGCGATCACGTTGTCGTAGAAGGCGGCGATGGCTTCGAGCCCTCGATGACCCTTCCCTTCGGGATCGAACACCGAAGGGCCGATCGGGTCCTGGACGACACTGTCCTCGGTGAAGAGGGCGAGCCAGGCTTCCCGGTCATGCACCTCGACCGCCGCCATGGACGCCTTTCCGAGGTCTTGGGCCGTGGTCATGCGTCCACCTTTCTGATCACCTGGTCGGCGAAGCGACGGAGGTTGTCGAGTTTTGTCTGGAGGGTCTCGGTATCGGCTCCCACCGAGTACGGCCAGCGGAAGCCGACGATCACGTCGGTGACGCCTTGTTCTTCGAGGCGACGGACGCCATCGACGGAGAAGGCCTCCATGGAGATCACGTGCACCTCGAACGGCTTGTCCGCGGTTCCCTCTTCGTTCCGGATCCGCTCGAGCTGTTCGAGCAGCCCGGGAAGGTCGGCGGGATCGCCTCCGCCGTGCATCCAGCCGTCGGCCCGGGCCGCCCGTCGGAGCGCCGCCGGCGCGTGCCCGCCGACCAGGATCGGGATGGGCTTGGTCGGGGTGGGTGCGATCTTCACCGACGGGAGGTCGTAGGCCTCGCCGTGGTGACTGAAGTAGCCGCCGGCGGTCAGGCCCCGCACGATGGCAATGGCCTCATCCATCCTCCGCCCCCGGCCTTCCCACGGGACTCCGGTCTGTTGGTAGTCCTCCGGCCACGGGCTGGAGCCCACTCCCAGGGACAGCCGGTTCCCGGTCATCACCGCGGTCGAGGAGGCCTGCTTGGCCACCAGCAACGGGTGGCGCATCGGGAGCTTGAGGACGAAGGTGATGAACTGGATGCGCTCGGTCACCGCCCCCATGGCGGGGATGAGGGAGAAGGGTTCGATGAACGGCTTGTCCTCCAGGAACTCCCGGGTGTGGTCGGGTGAGAAGGGGTAGGTCGAATCGGACACCTCCGGGTAACAGATGCTGTCGGGCACCACCATCCCGTCGTATCCGGCTTCCTCGACGGCCCGGGCCAGCGGGAGGTACATGGTGGGGTCGATCATCGACTCGGCATATGAGAATCGCATCAGGCGTAGCTCCATTCGATGTGGGCGGCAATGGCACCGTCGCTGCCGATCCAGCCCTTCGAGGCGGCGAAGTCGAGCATCGACGAGAACTGGGCTTCCCACGAATCAGGCAACGGATCACCCGTCTCGGTGGCCGCCTCGGCCGCCAAGGCTCTCACCTTGTCGGGGGGGATGAAGACCGTCCCGTCCGGGTCGACCCGACCGAGCTGGTGCAGACGGAGGGCGGAGGCCAGGGCCTCGAGGGCGACCGGCGACGGCCGGTCGGTCGCCCGGTTCTCGGCGGACACCGCCCGCACCGCGAATCGAGCCACGTCCTCGGGTTGGTGGAGGACGATGCCTGCCGTCCCCAGGTCAACCACCACTTCCATCGTCCCCCCATTTCCCGATTCTGCCGGTTAGCTCATGGGACCCTACAGGGCATGGCCGAAGGGGAGCTTCGCCATCCGTGCCCCGGCTCGGGTAGCAATTGTGCAATTGTGGGCCCATGACCAAGAGGATCGGACTGCGCGAACTCCGACAGAACGCCAGCGAAATCGTCAGGGAAGTAGAAGCTGGCGAGACCTTCGACGTCACCGTGTCCGGTCGCCTGGCCGCCCGGCTAGGTCCGGCGGTCCGCTCCCGGTCCCACCGATTCGAGGAGATTGCCGGTCTCTGGGATGGCGAAGCCGATCCGACTTTCTTCGTCGACCTTCAGGACAGCGCTCACCCACCGGTGACCGACGGGGGGGCCGTCTCCCCGTGAACGCGGTCATGGACACGTCGGTGGTTGTTTCCGCCGATCCGCCCACCTTCGGCGACGACGACCTCTTTGTCACTGCCATCACCTTCGCCGAATTGCACGCCGCAGTGCTGGGGGCATCCAACGAGGGCGATCGGGCCCGACGGCTTCGCCGGCTGACGACGTTGGTGGCCCTCTACGATCCGCTCCCCCTCGACGCCGGCGTAGCCATCGCCTATGGCCGGATCGCCGCCACTGTCGGCCAGAGCCAGGATTCCCACCCCTCCCAGACCATGGCTCGCCTCATCGCCGCCACTGCGCTGGCCAACGGATGCCGGCTGTACACCCGCCGGCCCGGCGAGTTCCGGGGACTGGAAGGCGTGCTGGAGGTCATCGGGGTATGAGCCCGGACAGTTTCTCGCCGGGCACCTGCCACCGGCGCGGCGGCGGACATGGCGGAGGCGGAACGAACATTCGCCATCCCGACGGGCCATACTTTCCGCATGCCTGAGACCACCCATCGTGACCCCGCGGAGACCGGAGCCACCCTGGCCGCCTGGTTGGAGGCCCATGTCGACGGGGCCGCCGGTGTCCGGGTCAGCAATCTCGAAGCCCCCCCGACCAACGGCTTCTCGAGTGAAACCATCCTGTTCGACGCCTCCTGGGACGAGGCCGGGGCGGCGGCAACCGAGCACCGTCTGGTGGCCCGGATAGCCCCGACCGGGTACACGGTCTTCCTCGACCCGGACTTCGTGGGCCAATGCCGGGTGATGCGGACGGTAGCCGAACAGACCGACGTCCCCATGCCCTCGGTGCTCGGGATCGAAGAGGATGCAACCCTGCTCGGGGCTCCCTTCGCGGTGATGCAGTGCATCGACGGACAGATCCCCACCGACAACCCGCCGTATGCCTCCGGTGGGTGGCTGATGGACTCTCCCCCCGAAGACCAGGAACGGTTGTGGTGGAGCGGGCTGGAGGCCATGGCCAAGGTCCACTCCGCCGACTGGAAGTCTCTCGGGCTCGGATTCCTCGACGATACCCGGCGTGGCTCCACCGGCCTCGACCAGCAACTGTCGTACTACCGGGACTTCTACACCTGGGCGGCGGAAGGGAGGGAGATCCCGGTGGCCACCGCCACCCTCGAGTGGTTGGAGTCGAACCGGCCCCCGGAAGCTGCGCCGATGGCCCTGCTCTGGGGAGACAGCCGCATCGGCAACATGATCTTCGACGATTTCAGCTGCGTGGCCGTCCTCGACTGGGAGATGACCTGCCTCGGCCAACCGGAGATGGACCTCGGGTGGTGGCTGTACTTCGACCGCCAATTCACCGAGACCATCAACCTCGAGCGGCCGGCCGGCTTCCCCAGCCGGGAGGACACCATTGCCCGCTATGGCAAACTGCTCGGCCGCGAGATGGAGAACGTCGAGTACTACGAGGTATTCGCCGGTTTCCGGTTCGCCCTCGTCCTGGCCCGGCTCGGCGGGTTGTTGAAGGACTCGGACATCCTCCCGATCGATTCGGACTTCGAGACCAACAACCTGGCCACCCAGCTACTGGCCACCATGCTCGATCTGCCGGCACCGGGCGCCTGAGCCCGTCCCGTCAGGATGGTGGTGACGGATTCGGGTCAGCCGCCGGAGCCGGTGCCGAGGTCGGCACGCCGTTCTCACGGAGGCGATTCGCCACCCAGGTGATCCCATCGGGTTTGGCCATTTCGTCTTCCCAGCCGGCCAGCACCTTCTCCAACTCCTCCCGGGCCGGGATGTAGCCGACGACGGTGACGATCACCTCGTCGAGCGGCACCGACTCGACCTCCATATCCCCGAACGGGGTGAACGAACCCGCCCCCGATGACCGCTCGAGCATCACGTACAGCTCGCCGGTGTCCTCCACCCAGCTCAGCTCGTACCGGCTCCCGGCGGCGTCGTACCAGTTGGTCCCCAGCTCGATCTCGGCTGACTGACGCCGCCGCTCGTCGGCACTGTAAAACTCCTCGATATTCATCGGACTCCCGTCTGGTTGGCCACGGCCTGGGTGAATGGTACGTCGGTTGGCTGGCCGCCTCGGGCGTCCGGGGTTCAGAAGGGCGGGCAGCCGTGGATCGGGTCCACCCAGGTCCGAGCTCCCCAGGGACCGACGGGAGCAGGCACGGAACCGGCGGTCGGAACCCGTCTGACCCCGGAATCGGTCGTACTGGGTGGCAACCCCGGACCCCCCGAGGGGCCATGACCGCGGCCCGATGGATGGCCCTCCCCGGCTATATTCCTCCCCAATGCCTAGTAAACCTAGTGATTTGACAAATACGACCTCTTAGGTCAGGAATGTTGCCCATGCAAATCCCCCTCCCGCAACCATCCCGCGCGGCCCGGCGCCTCGGCATTGCCGCCGCCATCCTCTCGATCGCCGCCACCCTGGCGGCCTGCGGATCGAACAGCGCCACCTCCGCCACCACCACGACCAGCACCACCAGTGGCTCGTCGGGAGCGCCGGTCAGCGGCTCGGTCGACCTGGTGGCGTATTCGACGCCCAAGCCGGCCTACGCGGCCCTCATCAAGGCGTTTCAAGCCACCGCCATCGGCAAGAACGTCACGTTCACCCAGTCCTTCGGGGCGTCCGGATCCCAGGCCACCTCGGTGACCTCCGGCCTGCCGGCCAGCGTGGTGAACTTCTCCACCGCCCTCGACATGCAAAAGGTCGCCAAGGCCGGCGACGTCTCCGCGTCGTGGGCCAGCAACGCCACCAAGGGCATGGTCACCAATTCCATCGTCTCCTTCATCGTCCGCAAGGGGAACCCGAAGAACATCAAGACCTGGGCGGACCTGGTCAAGAGTGGCATCTCCGTCATCACCCCCAACCCGTTCAGCTCCGGGAGCGCCAAGTGGAACCTGATGGCCGCCTACGGGGCGGAGATCGCCCTGGGGAAGACGGATGCGCAGGCCACCACCTACCTGACCCAGCTCCTGAAGAACACCGTCGCCCAACCGAGCAGCGCCAGCAACGCCCTCCAGACATTTATCGGCGGCCAGGGAGACGTGCTCCTCGACTACGAGGACGACGGGCTCTATGCACAGACTCAGGGAGAGCCGATCTCCATCGTCACCCCCCCGCAGACGATCCTCATCCAGAACCCGATCGCGGTGACCACCAATGCCTCCAGCCCGGCAGCCGCCAAGGCATTCGTGGACTTCCTGCTCTCCCCCGCCGGCCAGAAAGTCTGGGGCCAGCAGGGATACCGGCCGGTGCTGGCGTCCGTTGCCGCCCAATTCAATTTCCCCACTCCCCAGAAGCTCTTCACCATCGACAGCCTGGGCGGTTGGACGGCGGTGAACACCAAGTTCTTCGACCCGGCGGCCGGGGTGGTGGCCAAGATCGAACAGAATCTCGGCGTCTCGACATCGAGTGCCTGACAGCACCGCCGTCCTGGCCGGGCACCCGGGCGTAGCCGGACAATCGGCCTCCCGGGTCCCGCCGCGTCCCCACGGCCTCCCGGGGACGCTGAAGCGAATCCTCAATCGAGCCGGTGGGCCGACGCTGGCCGTCACCTACTTGAGCCTCCTGGTCCTCCTGCCTCTCGCCGCCGTCGTCAGCAAGGCGTTCGACAGCGGGTGGGGATCGTTCTGGAAAGCGGTTACCCAGCCCGAAGCGGTGGCGGCCCTGAAGCTGACATTGATCTGCTCGCTCATCGTGGCCGTCTTCAATTCCCTCGCCGGCGTTGTCATCGCCTGGGTCCTGGTCCGTGACGAGTTCCCGGGAAAGCGGCTGGTCGGTGCCGTCATCGACCTCCCGTTCGCGCTTCCCACCGTGGTCGCCGGCCTCACCCTCCTCACCCTCTACGGGCCCAGTGGGCCGTTCGGGGTGAATGTGGCCGATACCCGTATCGGGATCACGTTGGCCCTGGCTTTCGTCACCCTGCCGTTCTGTGTCCGATCGGTGCAACCCGTGCTCGCCGAGCTGGATCGGGAGACCGAGGAGGCAGCCGCCTCGCTCGGGGCCTCGTCGGCGGGGGTGCTCCGCCGGATCATCCTCCCGAGCATCGCCCCGGCGATGCTGGCCGGCGCCGGCTTGGCCTTTGCCCGCGCCGTCGGCGAGTTCGGGTCGGTCGTCCTCATCTCCGGGAACCTGCCGTTCAAGACCGAGGTTGCCTCGTCGTGGATCTACAGCCTCTCCCAGAGTGACGCCTTCGGGAGTGCTGCCGCCATCTCGGTGGTCCTCATTGCCATCGCCCTGATCATCCTCTTCGCCATCGGGATGCTGCGCCGCCGGTTCGACATCAGTGAGGCGATATGACCGGCAAATGGAGGCTCCCGATCCGGTTCGTCGCCCTCGGCTACGTAGCCTTTCTCATCGTCATCCCTGTCGGGGCGGTGTTCTACCAGGCCTTCCGGCACGGCTTCCTGGTGGCTTGGCACGCGGTGACCACCGCCGACGCCCTCCACGCCCTATGGCTCACCCTCTTGGTGGTCCTCATCGCCGTCCCGCTCGACACCGCCTTCGGTGTCGGGGTGGCCCTCATCCTGTCCCGCCGCCGGTTCCCCGGAGCCTGGCTCCTCGATGCTTTCGTCGACCTCCCGTTGGCCGTATCCCCGGTCATCGTCGGCCTCTCCCTGATCCTGGTCTACGGCAAGACGGGCTGGTTCGGGAACTGGCTGGCCGCCCGGGGCATTCAAGTGATCTTCTCCTTCCCCGGCATCGTCATGGCCTCGGCGGTGGTGGCGCTGCCCTACGTGGTCAGGGAGGTGTTGCCGGTCCTCCAGGAGATCGGCACCGAGCAGGAGCAAGCCGCGGCAACGCTGGGCGCATCCCCGTTGGCCGCCTTCTGGCGCATCACCCTGCCGTCCATCCGACGGGGTCTGGCCTACGGAGTCACCCTCACCACCGCCCGGGTGTTGGGCGAGTTCGGCGGGGTGATCGTGGTGTCGGGCAACATCGCCGGGAGGACCCAGACCCTCACGCTGTTCATTTCGGACAGCATCGAAAACCTGAATCCCGTCGGGGCCTACGCGGGAGCGGTGATTCTCGCCTTGCTCTCGCTGCTCGTCCTGGTGGTACTAGGCAGAGAGAAGAACGAAGGGAGGAACCACAGATGGCGATCACGATCAGAGGAGTCTCCAAGCGATTTGGAGGAACTGTCGCTCTCGACGACGTCAGCCTCGCTGTCCCCGACGGCTCACTGACCGCGCTGTTGGGCCCGAGTGGCGGCGGCAAGTCGACCCTGCTCCGAGTCATCGCCGGCTTGGAGGCGCCCGACACTGGCTCGGTCGACATCGACGGCGAAGACTTGACCGGCGTACCGGTCCGGGAGCGGGGGGTGGGGTTCTGCTTCCAGCACTACGCCCCCTTCCGCCACCTCACCGTGCGCCGGAACGTCGCCTTCGGTCTGGAGGTGCGCCGCCGCCCCAAGGCCGAGATCCGGGAGAAGGTTGACGAGCTCCTCGACCTGGTGAAGATCGCCCACCTCGCCGATCGGCTGCCGGCGCAGCTCTCCGGCGGCCAGCGCCAGCGTATGGCCCTGGCCCGGGCTCTCGCCATCGAGCCGCGGGTGTTGCTGCTCGACGAGCCGTTCGGCGCCCTCGACGCCCAGGTCCGCCAGCAACTCCGGGTCTGGCTCCGGGAGCTCCACGAGAAGATCTCCGTCACCACCGTGCTGGTGACCCATGACCAGGAAGAGGCCATGGAAGTGGCCGACCGGCTCGCCATCATCAACGAGGGCCGGCTCGAGCAGGTCGGAGGCCCGGCGGAGATCTACGACCATCCGGAGAACGAATTCGTCCTCAAGTTCTTGGGCCCTGCCACCCAACTCGACGGCGAATGGGTCCGACCCCACGACCTGGTCATCCACCGGGACTCCAACTTGGGTGGGCAGGCAGCCACGGTCGAGCGGGTCACCCATCTCGGCTTCGAGGTCCGGGTGGACCTCCAGTTGTCGGCCGGAGGGTCCTGTTGGGTTCAGCTCAGCCGCGGGGCAGCCAACGAGCTCAATCTGATCTCCGGCGACCGGGTGTGGGTGGCCCGGTCCGGCATCACCGCATCCGACCACGGCCTGTCAGCCGCGGTGGCGTTGTAACGGAAACCGGTTCGGGCAGCGGGGTCTTGCTCCGCGCCGGCTCAGTTCGACCCTGACCCTTTCA
>DATARI010000037.1:0-21465 GCA_036264255.1 Acidimicrobiales bacterium
GTCGTCGGGCTCGGCCACCGGGTACTTGCTCTCGTGGATCTCGGCCCAGTGCGAATGGTTGAGCTGGTGGAGGGTGAAACAGGCCTGGAGGGAGTTGTAGAAACCCATGTTGTCGACCGTCTGGTTCACCGATTCCTTGATCATCAAGGCGGTCATGGTCGGAACCTGGGCAATCCGCTTGGCGTAGGCCAGTGTCTGGTCGGCCAGCTCGGCCTCCGGGAAGATCTTGGACACCATGCCCAGCCGGTGCGCCTCTTGGACGTCGATGGCATCACCGGTCAGCATCATCTCCTTGGTCCGCCGGGGCCCGAACTCCCAGGGGTGGCCGAAGTACTCCATCCCGCACATCCCGAGCCGGGTCCCGACCACGTCGGCGAACAGCACGTCGTCGGCGGCGACGATGAGGTCGCAGGCCCACATCAGCATCAGCCCGGCGGAATAGACGGTCCCGTTCACCTGGGCCACGGTGATCTTGCGGAGGTTCCGCCACCGCAGGGTGTTCTGGAAGTAGTAGTGCCACTCCTGGAGCATGCGGGCCTCGGCTCCTTGGCGGGTGGCTCCGTTGATGGTGGCGGTGCGGTGCTGGTCCGGCCCCGGCATCCGCTCGGCCCTCGCCTCCTTGGAGCCCATGTCATGACCGGAGGAGAACAGCGGGCCGACCCCGCCGAGGATGATCACCCGCACCCGGTCGTCCTCCTCGGCCCGGCCCATGGCGTCATCCAGATCGACCAGCAGGCCCCGGTTCTGGGCGTTTCGGGTCTCGGGGCGGTTGAGGAGAATGCGGACGATCTCGCCGCCCTCCAACTCCTCGTAGGTGACGTACTTGTAGTCGGTCATTTTCCGGTTCTCCTCTTCTGGTCGCACCAGTGGTACCGGTGGCACCCCCACCGAGCCACGGTATAGCTCACTCCGTGACGCTCACCCACTTCGAACGATCCCGTCACCGGCCTTCGGTGGCGGCGGCCGCGGTGTCGCGCTCTGCGGTCAGCTGGGCCCGGTTGAGCTTCATCGCCTCGCTCCGGGGTATGGCGTCCACGAACTCGACGGTCTTCGGCACCTTGTAGGCGGCCAGCCGGCCCTTGGCGAAGGCGATCACCTGGTCGGCGTCGACGGCGGGATCGCTCACCTGCACGATGGCATGGATCCGACGTCCCCATTCGGGGTCGAGCAAGCCGACCACCACCACGTCGGCCACCCCGGGGTGCTCGCTGAGTGCCTCCTCGACTTCGGCCGGGAAGACATTGACGCCACCGGTGACGATCATGTCCACCCGCCGGTCGGCCATGAACAGGTAGCCGTCCTCGTCGACCCAACCCATGTCCCCCACCGTCACGAAGCCGTCCGCCGCCGTCTCCATCGGGGGCACGTCGCCGACGTACATGGCGCCGGGGCCTTCCGGCCGGCGGAGGTAGATCCCACCGATCTCGCCGGTCGGCAGGGTCTGGCCGTCCGGCCCGATGACCCGCACCTCGGTGTCGGTGAACCCCCGGCCGAGGGTGCCGGGGTGCTCGAGCCACTGGTCACCCCGGCAGATCACCAGGCCGGCGTTCTCCGAGGATCCGTAGGAGAGATAGAAGTGCTCGGGGCCGACCAGGTCGATCCAGAACCGGCCCAACCAGATGGGGAGGGAGGCGGCCCCCTGCTGGACCCAGGTGAGGCTGGAGAGGTCGCGCTCGCCGATGTCCGGCAACTGGGCCAGGCGCTGCAGCATGGGGGTGGCGGCGATGAAGCCGGTGATCCGGTGCCGTTCGATGAGGTCCACGATGAGGGCGGCGTTGAACCGCTCGAGCAACACGATGGGGTCGCCGGACATCAGATTGCGGACGGCGGTGAAACCGTTGGTGTGGTACAGCGGGGCCGGTACCAGGACCAGCTGCGGCTTGGGCAACGGTCCGAACGACTCGACCACCGTCGAGGTGACGGCCATGGCGGAGGAGAACACCGCCGGGTCCTTTTGGACGATGATCTTGGGCGACCCGGTGGATCCCGAGCTGCACATGCCCCAACCGTGGGGGGCGATGGCGTCAGGGAGCGGCTCGGTGGACTCGGCCCGGCTCCTCTCCAACCAGTCGGCCTGGTCGGCCCCCACCACCGCCGCCGGCTTCACCACCCCCAACAGCCGGCTCAGCTCCCAGTCGGGGAGGTCCCAGCGCATGGGCACCACGGTGGCCCCCACCTTCCAGCCGGCAAAGCAGGTGAAGAGATGCTCGGGGGAGTTCTTCAGGGAGATGGCCAGGTAGTCCCCGGCCTTGAGCCCCTCGTCGGCCAGCACCCGGGCCAACTGGGTCGACCGGTCGTCGACCTCGCCCCAGGTGACCAGCCGCTCGTCACCGGCCTCGGAGACGAAGATGATGGCGACCTCATCGCGCCGGGGCCCGGCCACCTGGTGCAGCCGGGTCCCGTAGGGAACCGCATCCTCGACCGGTTCCACCCCCACCCCCGGTGACGTCGTCATCTCTCCACTCCCGTCGATTCCGGCGAAAGACCGGAGCTCCCCCCCGGGCAACCTGGCGCTAGTCGACAATGCGGAGGGCGGTCCGGGGGCACGAGCGCACCGCCAGCTCCACCTTGGCGCGAAGCTCCTCGCCCGGCTCCTCGTCGAGCACGTAGAGGAGGTCGTCGTCTCGCACCTCGAAGACCTCGGGGGCGGCCTCCATGCACAGCGCATTCGATTCGCACCGGTCCCAGTCCACCTTCACGCGCACCGGGCCGAGTGTACAGAGTGGGTTTCACCACAGCCACCTTCTCCCAGACTCGATCCGGACTGCAAATGCCATTTCCGCTCGCCGCCCGGCGCTGATAACATTGGGCCCAGACTGCATTCCACTAGGGGGAATCGCGGTGCTGCCGCCGACCCGGACCGCGGGGAGCGGGCGGCGCCGGTGACCAGAAAAAGGGGCGAGGGCCATGTCTCCACGAACGTTGGATTTTCCGGTTTTCGATGCCGACAACCACCTGTACGAGACCACCGACGCGTTCACCAAGTTCCTGCCGAAGGAGTACGAGGGGATCGTCCGCTACGTGGAGCTCAACGGCCGCACCAAGATCGCGGTGGGCGGGATGATCAGCGAGTACATCCCGAACCCCACCTTCGAAGTGGTGGCCGCCCCCGGCGCCCAGGAGGAGTACTTCCGGAACGGGAACCCGGAGGGGAAATCCCGCCGGGAGATCATGGGCAAGCCGATCCGCTCCCTGCCCGGCTTCAGCTCCCCCGAGCCCCGGATCAAGCTGATGGACGAGCTGGGCATCGACCGGGCCCTGATGTGGCCGACCCTGGCCAGCCTGTTGGAGGAGCGCCTCCGCGGCGATCCGCCCGCCACCCACGCGGTCGTCCACGCCCTCAACGAGTGGATGTTCGAGCACTGGACCTTCAACTACGAGAACCGGATCTTCCCGACCCCGGTCATCCACCTCGGCATCCTGGAGAAAGGGATCGAGGAGCTCGAGTGGGTGCTGGACCACGGGGCGAAGATCATCCTGGTCCGGCCGGCCCCGGTACCCGGGTACATGGGTCCCCGTTCCATGGCCCTGCCGGAATTCGACCCGTTCTGGAAGCTGGTGGTCGAAGCCGGCATCCCGGTCGGCATGCATGCGTCCGACAGCGGTTACCAGCGCTACATGAACGAATGGGAAGGCATCAGCCGGGAGATGACCCCGTTCAAGGGCGGCTCGGGGTTCATGGCCATCGTCGGCCACATGGGCCGCCCGATCGTGGACACCATGGCCTCGCTGGTCGGACACGGCCTCTGCAGCCGGTTCCCCGACCTGCGCTTCGCGCCGGTGGAGAACGGCAGCAACTGGGTGCGCTACCTCCTTCACGAGATGGAGCAGGCCTACAGCTCGGCACCCCACTCCTTCGACGAGGACCCGGTGGCGGTGTTCAAGCGCAACGTCTACGTGCATCCGTTCCACGAGGAGGACCCGGTCGGGCTCATCGAGCTACTGGGGGCGGACCGGGTGCTGTTCGGATCCGACTACCCCCATCCGGAGGGTTTGGCCGACCCGCTCAGCTTCGTCGACGAGTTGACCTCTATCCCCGACGCCGACGTGGCCAAGATCATGGGCGGCAATCTCAACCACCTGATGGGTTTCGGCGCCGCCGCCTGACCCCGCCTCCCCGGCTGGTGGGGCCCGGCCTGGTTAAGCTTTCGCCGTGACGGACTGGGCCACGATCTCGTCGCTGGCCACCGCGGCCGGGACCCTGGTGCTGGCGGTCGCCACCTTCTCCTCGGTGCGTTCGGCCAACCGGTCGGCCCGGATCGCCGAGCGGTCGTTCCTGATCGGTCTGCGCCCCAGCCTGGCCCCCTCCCGCTTGGAGGACCCGCCGGAGCGGATCATGTTCGCCGACCGCCACTGGGTGACCCTCAAAGGGGGTCGGGCGGCCGTCGAGTTCTCCGATGGGGTCATCTACTTCGCCATGATGGTCAGGAACGTCGGGAACGGCATGGCCGTCATCGACTCCTGGCTGCCGATCGCCGGCCAGAGGACCAGTGCCGACGAGTGGGGCGCCGTCGATCACTTCCGTCCCCAGACCCGCTCCCTGTGGATCCCCCCCGGTGACGTGGCGTTCTGGCAAGGCGCGCTGCGGGACCCGGCCGAGGAGTATTTCGAGGCGATCCGCCAAGCGGTGGCTGACGGGGCGGTGACCATCGACGTCCTCTACCGCGACCGCGAGGGAGGACAGCGCACCATGAGCCGATTCGCCCTCGTCCGCCGGGAGGAGGAGGGCGACGATGAGGGATGCGACTGGTGGGTCTCCCTCGGCATGCACCATGAGCTCGACCGCGACTAGCGATCGGTTCTGCCCGGTCGGCGGCGGCGCGGCTAGCCCTGCAACGCCGCGCAGACGCCGAGCTCCCAGACATGCCGGAGCTGGGTGAAGGCGGTGGTGGTGGTACCCGAGTTGATCTGCTCATTGACGACGACGACCGCCGACCGGGTTCCTTGCCGGTTCGACACCGAGAAGGCGGTGTAGCCGGGGTAGTTGCCCGAGTGGCCGTAGACGGTGCCACAGGACGTCTGGTAACGGAAGACGGCCAACCCGGCGGAGTTGGTCCCGGGCCCGGGCGGTCCGGAGTCGCCCGGGATCAGCTGCAGTTGCTGTTGCTGGGTGGCGGCGTCGAACAGCTTTCCGCCCACGTAGGCGCGCATGAACGTATTGAGCTCGGCGATGGTCGAGTTCATCCCCCCCGACGCCCAGGCCAGCCCGGGGTTGAGGGAGCTGCTGTCGTCCACGGGGGCCTTCCCGGCCTCGACGGCATACCCGTGCACGTAGGGATCCGGCATCTGGGCGTTGACCGGAAGGTTCGTCTTGGTGAGCTGCAGCGGCGCCGTCACGTAGGTGGCCAGCGCCGACTCGTAGGAGGTGCCGGTGGCCGCCTCGATCATGAGGCCGACGACGATGTTGTCCGAGTCCGAGTACTTGTAGCGGGAACCGGGTGGGAACTCCAGCGGCTCGGCGGCCACAAACCCGAGGAGCTGGGCGGGGGTCATCACCGCTTGGGGGTCAGCCTGGAGCGCACTGAGGAATTGCGGGTTCTTGATGTAATCGGGAACCCCGCCGGTGTGTTGGAGCAGCTGCGCCAGGGTCACCGATGCCCAGGCCGGAAGGCTCGGCAGCCACTTCCCGATGGTGTCGGTGAGGGACAGTTTCCCGTGGCTGACCAGGGCCAGAGCCACCGCGCCGTTGAACGCCTTGGCGACGCTGGCCAAGCGGGTGGTGTCGTTGCTGTCGATGACCCGACCGGTGGCGACGTTCCCGACCCCGGCCGTGAGGACCTGCGGGTGGCCTCCGACGTCGACGAGGGCGATAGCCCCCGGAGGTCCTCCGGGGGTGGCCACCAGCGCTCGGAGCGCGGCGGAGAGTGTCGCGGATGGCGATGAGGTAGTGGACGTGGTGGACGGCGTCGCCGAACAGGCCGCCAGCACCACCGCCGCCAGCGCCGCCCCCCCGAGTGATCGCCACCGCGCGACCGTCCTGCGATGCATAGGACAAGTTTACCCGGGCTCAGAGCCAAGGGCCGGGAATGTCGGCGTGCCGGGCTGGGAGTGGCGCCGGGCTAATTGTGGCGCACCTCATCGAAGGGCTTGTCCCGGTCAGCGGCGTACTCCCTCGGCATACCCAGTACCCGCTCGCTGATGATGTTGCGCTGCATCTCGTTGCTCCCCCCACCCAGGCTGAAGCCCTGGCGGATGAGGTAGTCCACACCCCAGCTGTCGGGATCGCCCTCCAGCCAGGCACCGGCGCGGGAACCGGCGATCTCCAGGCCGATGTCGAAGTGTCGCTCGCCGTTGGTGGCGGCGAACAGCCGGGGCAGCGCCCCGGCCGGGCCGGGGAAGGCCCCGGAGCGGATGCCGGTCGCCACCCGGTCGACCAGTTGGCCCTGGACCCGGTCGTTGATCCTGGCCTCGGCCACCAGTTGGCGCACCCGGGGGTCGTCGGCCTGGCCGGTGGCCCGGGCCAGGTCCAACAAGTCGGTGCGCTGCCCGCCGTGGTTTCCGCCGGCGTTGGGCAGCCCGCTGACGAACGGGGAACCGCCGCCCACCGCGTTGCGCTCGTGATAGAGGAGCCGGGAGGCCACCGTCCACCCGTCGTTCACCTCCCCGATGACATCGGCCACCGGGATGGGGACGTCGTCGAAGAATTCCTGGCAGAACTCCGCGGTCCCGTTGACCATCTTGATCTGCTGGATCTCGACTCCGGGCTGGTGGATCTTCAGGATGAACATGGTGAGGCCCCGGTGCTTGGGGACTTGCCAGTCGGTGCGGGCCAGGCACAGCGAGTAGTCGGACCGGAAGGCGCCCGAGCTCCAGATCTTGGAACCGTTGAGGATGAAGACGTCCCCGTCCCGGGTGGCCCGGGTGACCAGGCCGGCGAGATCGGAACCGCCGCTAGGCTCCGAGAGGAACTGCACCCACAACTCATCCCCCCGGAGCATGGCCGGGATGTGGCGGACCTTCTGCTCCTCGGTGGCGAAGTCGAGCAACGTCGGGGCCAGGATGGAAAAGGTGGGGACATTGAACACCGTCGGCATCTGGTACGGCGCTGATTCCTGGGTGAAGGCCTGCTGGTGGGCCAGCGAAAGACCCTGACCGCCGTAGGCGACCGGGAAGCAGATGCCGGCAAAGCCCCCATCGAAGAGGATCCGCTGGAGCTCTCGGGCGTGCTCCCCGGATTCATCGTCCCGGGAGAGAAGGTGGTTGGTGGTGCCGTCGGGGAGGCGCGGCATGGTGTCGGCCAACCACTGCCGGGCGCGGGCCCGGAAGGCGTCGACGGACTCACCGCTGTCACTCCCGGCTTCGGCGATGCCGTCGGTATCGGTTGTGCTCATGAACGGCTCCTACATTCCCATGGCGACAGCCACCCGTTCGCGGTGGTCGGCCGGGGTCCCGAGCTGGGTGCTGTCGGTCACCACCCGGCGGAGGTAGAGGTGGAGGTCGTGGTCCCAGGTCACCCCGATGCCCCCGTGGAGTTGCACGCAGTCCTGGAGGATGGCCGGCCCGCGTTCACCCACGTAGGACTTGGCCACGCTGACCAACTCCGGCGCCGACGGGGATCCGGAGTCCACCGCCCGGGCGGCGGCGCCGGCGGTGGCATGGGAAGCCTCGAGCCAGGTCTTCATGTCGGCGAAACGATGCTTCAGCGCCTGGTAGGAGGCCAACGGCCGGCCGAACGAATAGCGGTCGAAGGCGTAGGCGACGGTGAACTCGAAGACCCGGTCGATGGCTCCGACCATCTCCGCGCACTGGAGGACGGCGGCGATCTGCAACTGCCGTTCGGCATCGGCGCCCGCCTCGCCGGGCTCCCCGAGCACCGCGTCCTTCGGGACCGCCACCTGGTGGAACCGCACCTGGGCGAAGCGCCGGACCAGATCCAGCCCATGGGCCGGGACCACCGTCACCCCAGGGGTGTCGGCGCCGACGATGAACTGGGTCACCCCGTCGCCGTCACCGGTGGTGACCAGATAGTGATCGGCCTGACCCCCGGCTTCCACCGGTCCGGTGGCGCCGTCGAGGACGAATTCGTCCCCCTGTGGACTGGCCCCGACCTGGCCACCACCGGTGCCGACCCCCGCCACCGGCGCCCCCAGGCACCAGGCCGCCACCGCGTCGCCGTTCACCAGGTCGGGCAGCAGCCGTCGGCGCTGGGCCGGGGTGCCCGAACGGCCGATGGCGTCGGCCACCACGTTGGTGGGCACCAACGGTCCGGGCGAGACCAGCCGGCCCATCTCCTCGGCCACCAACACCAGATCCAGCAGGCCGTGGCCGGAGACCGACCCTCCCCCGTCTTCCTCGGGCACCAACATCGAGACCCAGCCGAGCTCGGCACCGCGCTTCCACCACTTCCGGTCGAATCCGGCGGCTTCGGCATCGGCGAGTTGCCGAACCGTCACCAGCGGGGAAGTGGTTTCCAGGAACTTTCGGGTGGTCTCCCGAAACAGCTGCTGATCGTCAGTCAATCGCAGGTCCACCCGCGACCTACTTTGCCGGCGACGACGGGAAGACCAGCTCCAGCGCGTCGATCTGGCGCAGGCCCGGCATGTAGACCAGTTCGGCGCCCGGGGCGAGGGAGTAGTCGGGGATCCGCTGATGCCATTCCCGCAAGGTGATGCGCAGCTCCAGACGGGCCAGGTGGGATCCGAGGCACCGGTGGATGCCGCCCCCGAACGCCAGATGTTTGTTGGGGTTCCGGGTGAGGTCCACCACCGCGGCATCCGGAAGGCCTTCGTCATCGGTGTTGGCCGCACCGATGCTCACCCCGATGTTGTCGCCCTTCTTGATCGGGCAGCCGCCGAGGTCGAGATCCTTGGTGGCCAGCCGTGGGACGGCAGTGACCGGGGTCTCCCACCGGAGGAGCTCTTCCACCGCGGCGGGAATGATCGAGGGGTCGTCGACGATGCGCTTCCGCTGGTCGGGGTGCTGGGCGAGGTAGGCGAAGAAGCACTCGAGGCTGTCGGTCACGGTGTCGAGCCCGGCCAGGATGAACAGGAAACAGATCCCGACGATCTCGTCCATGGTCAGTCGTTGGCCGTCGATCTCGGCATTGAGAAACAGGGTGAGGATGTCATCGTGCTCGCCCTTGCTCTTCTTCCGATCGTTCACCGCATCGGTGAAGTAGGCCTCGATCTGCTGGGCCGCCACTTTCTGATTGGCCTGGATCTCGTCCAGATCGGAACCGGCGGGACGGAGGATCCCGTCCTTCATGCTCAGGAACAGGTCGAGCTGGGACAGCGGGAGTCCCACCAGTGCCAGGAACACCGACGACGGCAGGGGCACCGCCAACTCCTCGGCGAATTCGCACTGGCCGCGGTCGATGAAGGCGTCGATCCGTTCGTTAACCAGACGGGCGATCTCCGGCTCGAGCACGTTCATCTGGCGGGGGGCGAAGATCGGGTCGAGCAGCCGGCGGTAGTTCCGGTGCTCGGGCGGATCCACCTGCAACGGGATGAGGGGCACCGACTGCCCGAGATCGACCGAGCCCATGCCCGAAGAGAAGTCCTCCGGGTGTTGCAGGGCGTAGTCAGCCGCCGCCCGCTGGACGATCTGGGGGCCAAACGCACCCGGGACGACCGCGCCGGTTTCCCGAGCCAGGCGGTAGAACGGCTGCGGATCGGCGGCGACGGCCGGATCCATGAAGCCCATGGGGTCGTAGACGGTCGACTCTTCCGTTTGGGACATCTGTCTTCCTCCTCGGCGTTTCTGCACCCTGCCGGCCCGGCCGATGCTGAAGTGAGAACCAGCTTTTCAGCAACTGTAGCCCGTCGGCACCCGGGGCCACAGGCTGGAGGGCTCAGGAACGGTTTCGGAACTCGGGGGTGCGGCGCTCCGCGAAGGCGGCCATCCCCTCGGCCATCTCCGAAGACGTCGCCGCCAAGGCCTGGAAGTGCGCCTCCCGGTCGAGCGTGCCGGGCAGGTCGCTCTCGAATGTCCGGTTGAGCAGCTGCTTGGAGAGCCCCAGCGACCGGGTCGGCCCGGCCGCCAGCTTGGCCGCCAGCGCCGAGGCTTCCTTGTCCAGCTGGTCGGCGGAGGCGAGGCAGCGGTAGGCGAGCCCGATGTCGACCGCTTCCGCCCCCTTGGCGCCCTCCCCCAACATCACCATCGCCTTGGCCCGAGGCAGGCCGACCAGCCGGGGCAACAGGTAGGCGCCGCCGGCGTCGACCACCAGCCCCCACCGGGCGAACGACCAGACGAACCGGGTGTCGTCACACACCAACACAAAGTCACAGGCCAGGGCCAGGTGGGCGCCGGGTCCGACCGCGGTGCCGTTGACGGCGGCCACCGTCGGCTTGTCGAGCTCCCACAGCTCGCGGATGAAGGCCTGGACTCCGCGTCGCAGTGCTTCGCTGGTGGTGCGGGCGTCGAACTCGGCGCTACCGGCATGGGAGACGGTGGAGGCCCGGAGGTCCATCCCCGCGCAGAAGGCGTCCCCGACCCCGGTGATCAACAAGGCCCGCACCTCGCCGTCGGCCCGGACCTCCCGAACCCGCTCGACGATCTCGTCCCGCATCTCGACGGTGAGGGCGTTCTTGGCTTCGGGACGGTCGAGGACCAAACGGGCGACGCTGTCCTCCCCCACTGAGTAACGGATCATCGGCCCACCGTAGGACACCGGCAGGAGCCGGACCACGGCTACGAGCGGTTGATCTCATCCACCAGGTTCCAGGCCAGGGCGGTGCCGGCGTCGATGGGTTGCCCGGTGAGCGCCAGCCAGGCGGTGCGGTGCCGACCGATCCGCCGGGGCAGGGTGGCGGTGCCGCCTGCCCCGGGGATGAGACCCATGGCGACTTCGGGCAGTTGGATGCGGGTGTCGGGATCGGCGATAACCCGGCCGGCGGCGGCGGCCAGTTCGATGCCGGCCCCGATGCAGGCACCGTGCAGGTGGGCGGTCACCCGATCTCCGACCGCCCCCAGCAACCGGGCGGCACTCCGTGAGGTCCGGATGAGGTGCGAGGCAGCCGGATCGGCGGCCGTCCCGAACTCGCTCAGGTCTCCCCCGCTGCAGAAGTCGGCACCGGTGCCCTTGAGGTTCACCTCGGCAAGGGAAGGATCAGCCCCGACCATCCACAACGCCTCGCACAACGCATCCCGCATGACTGCGTCGTAGGCGTTGCGGACCCGAGGCCGGTTGAGGGTGATCGACAGCTGATCACCGGCACGTTCGACGATCACGGAGCTGCCGGGTTCGGGGCGATGGGCCACCGGGGGGCGTCCGTCCAGCCACCGGCGGAACTCGGGGGCGCCCTGGAGGGTCGAGTAGGCCAGGGATTCGAGGAGCAGGTCGTGCTCGAGTGAATCAGGTCGACTGGACCGGAGCACCTGGACCAGGGCGACCGATGCCATCGGCGAGGGTCTCACCGCCGACACCAGCTGTTCCAACCCGGCGTCGAGGTCGGCCGCCGACACCCATGGGGTGCCGGGATCGGGCCCGGCGGTCAACGCCACGTCCACGCCCTCGACTGGGCATTCCACCCCTGCGGTCCGACTGACCCCGACGATGATGCCGGGAAGCATGGCCGGGACGTCGACCCCGTCGAGCTCACCGGGAGAATCGAGATCGACCACCAGCAACGGCCGCTCGACCAGCGCCCCGAGCACCTCGGTGGAACCTTCTCGCGCCGCTCGCAGCAGGTCGGTCAACACCGCGAGGTCGAACCTGGCTGCATCGGTGTCCGCCATATTCCGAGCGTAACGTGTGGTCCGTGCTGAGCCATGAGGGTCTGGTCGTGGCGCCGGCGAGCCATCGACGGCCGGCTTCCTGGTCCGAACGCCGCCGGCTGGTCCCTTCCGCGCTGGCCGCCCTCCGCCTCGACGCCCTGGCCCGCGACCTCAACGGCTACCTCGGCGGTCCTGGGCCGAATCCCATCGAGTGGGCGGCGATGCTCACGGCCCGCGCCGGTCTGGTCGACCTCCTTCCGCCGGGACGCACGTCGGCCAATGGAAGCTGCCGCTTGTGTAGGACCCTCGACGGCTGGGTGGCGATCAACCTGGCCCGCGCTGACGACCGGGCCGTCGTCAGCGCGCTGGTCGGACACCCGGTCGGCGAAGATCCGTGGCCGGAGATCGAGGATCACGCCGCCGTCCGCGAAACCGCGCCGCTGCTAGCCGAGGCCAGATTGCTCGGGCTTCCGGCTGCCCCGTTAAACATCCCGCCGCCCGGCATCCGCGCCTCGGTGGTGTCCCGGTGGTGGGCGCCCGGGCCTCCTCGCCCGGTGACGGGTCTCCGGGCGGTCGACCTCTCGTCGATGTGGGCCGGCCCGCTCGCCGCCAAGATCCTGGCCATGGCCGGAGCCGAGGTAGTGAAAGTCGAAAGCCGTTCTCGTCCCGACGGAGCCCGGGGGGTTCCCGCTTTCTACCGGTGGCTCCATCCCGGCGACCAGTGCACGGAGGTCCTCGACTTCGAACGTCCGGACGGGAGGGAACGCCTCCGAAGTCTGTTGGAGACGGCCGACATCGTCATCGAGGCATCCCGGCCGCGGGCCCTCGAGCAGTTGGGCGTCGGTCCCGGTGCGCTGTCCCCCCGGGCCGGCCGCATCTGGCTGAGCGTCACCGGCTACGGGCGGGACACTCCCGGCCGCGACTGGGTCGCCTTCGGTGACGACGCCGCGGTGGCCGGTGGCCTGGTGGGGAAGGACCCGGAAGGCGACCCGGTCTTCATCGGCGATGCCATCGCCGACCCGGTGACCGGTCTCTTCGGTGCCCTGGCGGTGTTCCAGGCCGCGGAGGCGGGAGGGGGCCAACTCATCGACCTGGCCATGTCCCGGTGCGCCGGCGCCCTGGTCGCCGCCGGCTGATGCCGGTACTGATCCGCGACGGCGAGATCCCCGGGACCGGTCGGGCGGATCTCCGGCTCGACGACGGGCGTATCGTCGAGATCGGCCCCAACCTCGGCACCAACCCCGGGGACGACATCATCGAGGCTCACGGCGGCGCAGTCATCCCCGGGCTGCACGATCACCACCTGCACCTGCGGGCCCTGGCCGCCGCCGCCGACTCGGTTCCGGCCGGGCCACCCGACACCGCCACCTCGGAGGCGCTGGCCGATCGGCTGAGGGCGGCCGCCGCCACCCGGGGAGCGGACCAGTGGGTACGAGCCGTCGGCTACCACCAGTCGGTGGCCGGCGATCTGGACCGGTGGTCGCTGGATCGGTTGCTCTCCTCCCACCCGGTCCGGGTCCAACACCGGAGCGGGGCGGAATGGATCGTCAACTCGGCGGGGCTGGAGGCGCTGCACATCGATGACAACGCACCACCGGGGGTGGAGCGGGGTTCGGACGGTCAGCCCACCGGGAGGATCTGGCGCCAGGACGCCTGGCTGGCCACCCGGATCGCCAGCCCGCCTCCCGACTTCGGGTCGGTCAGCCGCCGGGCGGCATCGCTCGGGATCACCGGGTTCACCGACGCCACCCCCGACCGGGAGGTAGGCGACGTCGACGCGCTGGTCGAGCTCAGCGACTCCGGAGTCATCCGGCAACGCCTCCATCTCATGACCCCGGTCGGCGTCTGCACCCCCGATTCGCGATTGGTCACCCGAGGGCCGGTCAAAGTGCTGCTCGATGACACCACCCTCCCGACCCTCGACCAACTGACGGCGCGGATCGCAGACGCCCACTCGGCGGGCCGGTCTGTCGCCGTCCACTGCGTGACCCGGGTGCAGGCGGTGCTGACCGTGGCCGCCCTCCGCGAAGCCGGGAGCCGCGCCGGCGATCGCATCGAGCACGGAGCGGTCCTGGGTGCCGACCTGCTCCCTATCCTCCGGCAGCTCGGGGTCTCCGTGGTCACCCAACCCGGCTTCGTCTTCACCCGGGGGGACGAGTACCTCATCGACGTCGAGCCCACCGATCTCGGCGACCTGTGGCGACTCGCCTCCCTGCGGTCGGCCGGGGTGGCGGTGGCCGGCTCCACCGATGCGCCCTTCGGATCCTCCGACCCCTGGGTGGCAATCCGGGCCGCCACCACCCGCCGCACCGCCACCGGCCAGTTGCTGGGTTCGGATGAACGGACGACCGCCATCCAAGCGTTGGACCTGTTCCTCGGGTCGCCCGACCGACCGGCGCTTCCCCGGCGAGTCGAGGCGGGCGCGGTCGCTGACCTCTGTGTGCTGGCCGAGCCGCTGGACACCCTGCTCGCCGGCCACCAGGACCCGGTAGTGCTGGCCACCGTCGTCGACGGGTCGGTCATCTACCGGGGCAGTGGCTGACCGATTGCCTTCCGGAAGGAGGGGCAGCCAATCCTGCCTGCCCTTGACTAAGCCGCCGAACGGATGAGCCGGACCCCGATTTCGTCGCCGATCTTGGTCATGAAACCGAGCGGACGGGCCAGGTTGGAGATGAGAGCCGCTCGGGTTGGGCTCTTGCGCCGACCGAGTGCGCCCCCGATCACCCGTAGTGCGACGGCTGCCGCCGGTAGCGGTCGAAAGAAGACCGTGAACTCCGCGATCTTGCCGGCCCGGTTGTAGAGAATGTGGTCGACCATCTCTATGTCAACACTGTCGACCCGGGCGCGAGACACCAGAAACCCGGTGCTATCACCCATGAGTTCATCGGTGTAATGAAAACCCTCGAAGACGTCCAGGATCACCGTGGTGATCGCGGTGATCTCCTCGCGGCCCTCGAACTTCAGTTTCGAAGTGAGCGGCGACCTGAACACCGCGTCGGGTGCGAAGGCATCCACGATCGCCGGAAGGTCTCGGGCCTCCATGGCCATTCGCAGGGCGGATTTGACCGGTGTGAGTTCCAGTTCGGGCATCGAGACCTCCCCTATATGTCAGAGTGACATGTTATACTGACACATATGCAAATTGCAACCTCAAACGGGGTGTCGAGCCGGACCTCCGAGCTCAGCCGCCCCGACTACGTGGCACTTGGCATGATCCGGCTGGGGGTCCGGTCCGGCTACGAGATCAAGGAGGCGGTCGAACTCTCGATCCGCTTCTTCTGGACCATCTCCCGGGCGCAGATCTATCCGAGCCTCGAACGGCTCGAAGAGGCAGGCCTGGTCGAAGGCACCTCCGAACCGGCCGGCAGGCGCCAACGGCGGACCTTTCAGATCACCGAAGCCGGAGATGCGGCGCTGCAAGAGTGGCTGCAGCGGGACGAACCGATGCCCTTCGAGCTGCGCGACATCGGGATGGTGAAACTTTTCTTCGCCGACGTGTTGGACCGCGATGAAGCGCTCGCCCTCCTCGATTCGATACGACATCGGAGCGAAGAACGAGTGGCCACCCTGCGGTCGATCGTGCCGACCGCCCAGTCCGTCGCGGAGCAGGGAAACACGCTTCCCGGCCTGACCCTTCGAATGGGGATCGCCTTTCACCAGGCCATGATCGACGTGTGCCGCGAGTTCGAATCAGAGCACCAACCCACTGACCCCCGGAGTTGAGATCATCTTGTCGTCGTCTTCCTACTCATTCGACATCGGACAAGACGGTAACCACGGCCGCCCGGCGGCTCGGGGATGACAACGACTGGTTACCCCGTCAGCGATCTAACTCTTGTTGATCAGCACCTCGGGGTTGACGATGTGCAACGGGGTTTCTCCCTGCAGTAGTCGCTCGAGATCGTTCGCCACCATCGACGTGTGGTTGGCTTCGGTGTCGTAGGTGGCACCGCCGATGTGGGGAGTGAGCACCACGTGGGGGAACCCGGTCAGCGGGTGATCGACCGGCAGCGACTCGTTGACGAAGTGGTCGAGACCCGCCGCCGCCACCTTTCCGGAAGCCAAGCCCGCCACCAGCGCGTCGGTGTCATGCAGCTGGGAGCGGGCGGTGTTCACGAACACCACCCCGTCCTTCATGCTTTCGAACTCCGGGGTGCCGATCATGCCGGTGGTCTCGGGGGTGACCGGGGCATGCAGCGAGATGACGTCGGCCACCGCCAGCAACTCCTCCAGCGAGCAGGTGGCGTCCTCGGCATAAGGGTCGTAGGCCACCACTTCCATGCCCAATCCCTGGAGCCGCCAACGCAAGGCGCGGCCCACCGCGCCGAGGCCGACCAGCCCGGCGGTCCGGCCGGCGACCTGCCAGGCCCGAAACCGCTGATAGGGGATGGTCCCGTCCCGGTAGATCTCTCCGGTCCGGACGTCCCGGTCGGCGTCGATCAATCCGCGGGTGGCGGCGATGATCAGACCGACGGCCAGCTCCGCCACCGCGTCGGCGTTGCGCCCCGGCGCCCGCAGGACCGGCACTCCGGCGGCGGTCGCCGCCTCGACGTCGACGTTGTTCGGATCCCCCCGGCAGCTCGCCACCGCGATGAGCGGTTGCTCGAACAGGGGTCCCCCACAGGTGTCCGACTCCACCACCACGATGGTGGCCTCCTCGGCGGCCACTCGCTCGGCTAGCTGCTCGGCGTTGTAGATGCGCAGCGGTCGGTGGTCGATCCAGGGGTCGACGACTAGATCGGCCAGCTCGTTCAGCTTCTCCAGTCCCGGTCCCCGCACCGGTGCGGTGACCAGTGCCTTGGGGCGATCGTTTCCCATGCAGCTTCCCTTCGGTGGGTGGGTCCTCGCTAGTCTGCGTCCATGACGGTTGCGTCAGCATCATGACAGCAGACGGCGACCACGTGCCGATCACCGTGGGGATCGACATCGGCACCACCTCGGTCAAGGCGCTGGCCGTCTCCGAGGATGGCGAAGTGCTGGCCCGGGCCCGGGTGCCGCATCGGGTCATCCACACCTCGGCCGAACATATGGAACACGACGCCGGGGCGGCCTGGCGGCGCGGACCTCAGAAAGCCTTCACCGCCGTCCGGGACGCCATGCGCTTCGCCGATGCCGATGACGGGCCGGGCGCCTCCGCCCCCACCTACATCGCGGGGGTGTGCGTGGCCGGTATGGTCCCCTCCCTCACCGCCGTCAACCGGCGCGGCGTCCCCCACACCCCCGGGCTGCTCTACGGCGACGTCCGCGGGCGGCAGACGGGTCCGTCCGCCTCCGACGGGTCGGCCGGTCCGATGCCGGATGCGGAGGGGTTCCTCCAGTGGACCTCCCAGCAGATGCCCGATGCCTTCGGGTTCTGGCCGGCCCAGGCCGTCGCCACCCACGGGCTGACCGGCCGGGCCACCATCGACACCGCGGTGGCCTCCACCCTCGGCGGACTCCACACCATGGGTCAATGGAACCAGGAGCTCTTGACCCGGTTCGGGGTCGACGCCGATCAGCTCCCGTCCGTGGTGCTGACCGCCCAGCCCGCCGGAACCTTGCGGCCGCGCCTCCGCGCCAACAATGGCGAAGGTCCGGGCCGGCTCCCAGACCATCCCGAGACGGTGGTGGCCGGGGGGACCATCGACGCCTTCTGCGATCAGATCGTGGCCGGTGCCGGGGAGGTGGGGGACGTCCTGGTCATCTTCGGAGCCACCTTGATCGTGTGGGTGGTCACCGACAGCTGGCTGGAGGCGCCCGGGTTGTGGACGGTCCCCCACACCGTGGCGGGCCGGGTCCTGGTCGGAGGGCCCAGCAACGCCGGCGCCCTCTTCGTCGACTGGGCCCGATCCCTCATTCGGCCTCTTCGTGGCTCCGGGCACCCCGATCACGGTCGGGCCGGCGATCCCCGGCGAGTCCCGGTATGGCTGCCCTACGTCCGAGGTGAACGGGTGCCGTTCCACGACACCTCGCTGCGGGCCGCCCTCTTTGACCTCGACCTCACCGACGGACCCGACACCCTGTCCCGGGCGACCTACGAGGCGAGCGGTTTCGTGGTGCGGAGCATCCTCGAGCGGGCCGGGGTGGCCGGAGGCCGGATCGTGGCCAGCGGGGGCGGGACCCAGGTCCCAGGTTGGATGGCGGCGGTGGCCGACGCCACCGGCCTTCCGGTGGAGACCGTCGGGGTGCCAGAGGGCGCCGCGCTGGGGGCAGCCTTCCTGGCCCGGATGGCCGCCGGTTTGGAGCCGTCGCTGGAAGGCTCGGCCCGATGGGCTTCGGCGGGGCGGCGGGTCGAGCCGGACCCCGCCTGGCGGGAAGCCACCGATGCCCGGTACCGACGCTTCGCCGCCCTCGGCTCCGGTCTCTAGGTCTGCCGGTCGACTCACCCTCGAGCGATGGCTGCGACCCACCCCTGGGGCTACACCGCGGTGCGACCGCCGTCGGCGGCGATGACCGCTCCCGTCACGTAACTGGCTTTCGGTGAGGCCAGGAAAGCAATGACGTCCGCGATCTCATTCGGCTGGGCCGCCCGGCCGAGCAGGGTGGTGGCACCCAACGCTTCGATGCGGTCGGGGGTGGCGCCCCCGGTGAAAACGGGGCCAGGGGCTATGGCGTTGACCCGAACCCCGGCTGGGCTGAACTCCGCCGCCCATGACCGGGTCATCGACGCCAGGGTGGCCTTGGTGGCGCCGTAGGCGGCACTGCCGGCCATGCCGATCTGCCCAGCCATGCTGCTCACGTTGATGATGCTGCCGCTGCCCCGGGTGGCCATCTTGGGGGCAAGGGCGGCGACCAGAAAATACGGCGCCCGGACGTTGGCGGCGAAGAGGAGGTCGAAGGTGGCGACATCGAGTTCCGCTGTCGGCCCGAAGTGGCTGAACCCGGCGTTGTTGACCAGGATGTCGACGGCGCCGACCTCCTCGACGAGGTGGGCTATCTCCCTTGGGTCGCTGAGGTCGGCGGCGGCGAAGCGGGCCTTTCCCCCGTCTCGGCTGATCGCGTCAACCACCGCTTGACCGCGGCCAGGGTCGCGACCGTGCACGATCACCTCGGCGCCGTGCCGGGCGAGTTCCTCGGCCACGGCCTTGCCGATGCCGGAGGTGGCTCCCGTGACCAGGGCGCTCAGTCCTTCGAGATCTCGCTGACTATCCACGTCGTGTCCTTTCCCCGGTGAACTGCCGTTCTCCAGCCTCCACTGGTGCTGGGCGCCAGCGCCTAAACAGACCGTTCTGTCTGCAGTATAGACCCTCGAGGGGCTTGACGCCGCTGAGGCGGTCCAGATTGGAGTCGGTTCCGGCCCCTAGTTCTGACCGGCGGGCCCGAAGGCCACCTTCACCGCCCCACTGACGTCCTGGGCAGCCAGTGCCCGGAGGGCATCGTGCCAGTGGTCGAGCGGGAACCGATGGGTGAGCATCCCGGTCAGGTCCACCCGGCCGGCCACCACCAGATCGAGATAGTGGCGGATGGCGTGCTGGCGTACCCCCTCGACGTCTTCGATCCCGAAGGCGTTGGAGCCGACCAGGCTCAGCTCCTTGAAGTAGATCGGGGTGTACTCCCAGCGCCCGGGGGTGTGGACCCCGGTCTGGACCAGGGTGCCCCGTTCAGCCAGGAGCCGGACCCCCACTTCCAGGGTCTCGGGGCGGGCCACGGTGTCGTAGACGACATCGATGCCGCCGGGATGGGCCATCGGCAGACCGTCGTAGGCGGTGTGCAGGACCCCACCCGACCAGTCGGCCAGCGCCTCCACCAGCTCGAGCCGAGGCTCGTGCGCCAGGACCAGCTGGGCGCCGAAGGCGGTGGCCAGGTCGGCCTGGGCCTCGAACCGGGCCACCACTGCGATCTGCACATCGGGGTACAACGCCCGGAGGACGGCCACGCTGGTCACCCCGAGGGCGCCGGCCCCGTAGATGAGGGCCTTGCCTCCCGGCGGGGGCGGGTGGCGGACGATGGCGTGGAGCGACACCGCGAACGGGTCGGCGAGCACCGCCACCTCGTCGGAGACCGAGTCCGGAACCGGGATGAGCATCGAGTCATGGGCGGCCATCAAGTCGGCCCATCCACCCGGCGCGTCGGTGGCCACCCCCACGTGGACCCCGGGGCCGAGCGCCCCCGAGGTGAAGCTCCAGCACAGGTTCAGGTCCCCGGCCCGGCAGGCCGGGCAAGGGGGATCGATCCCCCGCGGCCCGCAGGTCAGCCACGGGTTCAACAGCACCCGCTGCCCCACCTCCAGCCCCTTGGCCTCCGGTCCCAATCGCACCACCTCGGCCACCACCTCGTGGCCGGGGATGTGGGGGATCGACGAGAACGCCGCCATCGGGTTGTCGATGTCTCCGGAGTCGAAATCGCCGAGCACCAGCTTGGTCTCCGACCCGCAGACCCCGGAGAGGAGGGGCCGGGTGATCACCCAGTCGGGCCGGACCAGCTTGGCCTCGTCGACCTCATGAAGACCGAAGGGAAGCGAGGCCAGCCGCCGGTCGAGGTCGTCGATCGGCTCGGCTCGCCCGGCTGTGTCGGGCGCCAGCCCGAACACCAGTGCCCTCATCCGAGCGATCCGCGGTCCGGCACCTGGGTGGCGTCGTACGATCCCGGTGGTTGCTTCTGCACCGCCAGCATCCCGGCCAGAAAACCGTCGAAGTCGGCGGTCTTGAGCTCGACCACCGCTTTCATGTCCGGGAGGTAGTGCTCGAACCCATCGCCGTTGATGGCCTCGACAATCCCGTCGGCCACCTCCTGGGCCGGCGTCAACGGGCCGGAATAGAACGGCGCGTCGTTGCCCGGCTGGTCCCAGATCTCGGTGTCGATCGCCCCGGGGAGCACCAGCCGGACCTTCACCCCGGTTCCGTCGATGTCGGCGGCCATCGCCTCGCTGAAGCCGCAGAGGGCGAACTTGGAGGCCGAGTAGGCGGCCTCGGTGGTGATGCCCAGCCGGCCGCCCAGGCTCGAGACGTTGACGATGGTGCCGCCGCCCCGCTCGATCATGGCGGGCAGCACCGCCAGCGTCATCGCCACCGGCGACAGGTAGTTGACCCGCATCACCCGCTCGACGTCTTCCATGGTGAGCCGGGGCACCGGCCGGCGCATCGGGATGCCGGCGTTGTTGACCAGGACGTCGAGGTGCCCGAAGGCGTTCCACGCCTCGGTGGCCAGCGCTGCCGCCCGGTCGGGGTCGGCGAGGTCGGCCACGAACGAGCGCGAATCCGGCGCCCGGACCCGGCAGTCGGCCAGCACCTCGGCCAACCGGTCGGCCCGTCGGGCCACGATGCCCACGGTGAATCCGTTGGCGGCCAGCGCCCGGGCGGTGGCGGCCCCGATTCCCGATGATGCTCCGGTCACCAGGGCGATACGTGCCTTGTCATCCATGGGCCACACGGTAGCCAGCCGGCGAGAACGCCGCTCTCGCCGATGATTGGGGTTGTCGTCGGGGTGGTGTCCGGCTTCGAACCGAATCAGCTGAGCTGCTCGGCCAGCGACAGGATGATCCCGCTCGGCCCGCGGAGATAGCAGAGCAGGTAGCTGTCCTCGAAGCGCGCCACTTCGCCAACCAGGTCGGCGCCGTGCCGGCGGAGGCGGGCGAGGGTGTCCTCGATGTCGTCGACGGCGAACATGACGCGGTGCAGGCCCAGGGTGTTCGCCGGGGCCATCTCCGGCTTGGGGATGATCGCCTTCGGCGTGTGATACTTCGCCAGTTCGAGCCGGCCCGGTGCGTCTGGGATCCGCATCATCGCGATCTCGCTTCGCATGTCGTCGAGCCCGACGACGCTTCCCGCCCAGCTTCCTTCGATCGGCAGCCTGCCTTCCAGTTCCATGCCGAGCTCAGTGAAGAAAGCGACG
>DATARI010000040.1:0-11637 GCA_036264255.1 Acidimicrobiales bacterium
TAGGAGTCTGGGCCGTGTCTCAGTCCCAGTGTGGCTGATCGTCCTCTCAGACCAGCTACCCGTCGAAGCCTTGGTGAGCCGTTACCTCACCAACTAGCTGATAGGCCGCGAGCCCCTCCCGAAGCGGAATCCATTTCCTCATCAAACCATGCGATCCGCTGGGGATATCCAGTATTAGCACCGGTTTCCCGGTGTTGTCCCGGTCTTCGGGGTAGGTTGCTCACGTGCTACTCACCCGTTCGCCACTTGGTCTTCTCCAGTATTGCTACTGAATGGACCTCGTTCGACTTGCATGTGTTAGGCACGCCGCCAGCGTTCGTCCTGAGCCAGGATCAAACTCTCCATTGAGACCTCGTCCCAACCCGAAGGCCGGACCGAAATCGGAGAGCCGACTTCGAGGACACTGATCCTCTCCATCGACTGATTACTGGCAAAGAACAGACATTGTCCGTTCAATGCTTCAATTACTTAGTGATCGCGATTCGAGACGCGACCACCCGCACTGACTTTTGGCTATCACTATTCCGTTTTCAAGGAGCGACCGGGCACGCGCCGTAAAGGCGTTGGTGCCGGAGTTTCCACAGGTTTCGGCCGAAGCCTTGCTCTGTAGTTGCCTGGCGACGCCCTTACGGGTCGTTCGCCGGGACTGATTACTGTACCTGGTCCAGCCGGCCGTGTCAACGTGCCTGGGCACGCCAGACCGGCCTGACCCCGATCGCCAGCCACCGCCCAGGCTATCGCCCGGCTCGATCCGGCCGTCAGCTAAGCCCGGCCGGGGTCTTCGACCTTCGGCAGCCGGCTCCGGTCCGCCTGCAGGCGGAGGACGAAGCGGTCCATCTGCCGTTTTACCGGTGCCGGGCCGGCTCCGCCCGGGGTGGTCCGCCGGGTGACCGCCACTCCGGGCTCGAGCAGCGCGACCGCCTCGGCCCCGAGGGCAGGATGGGCCTCCACCAGTTCGGCCAGCGGGACGTGCCGCTCCACCGAGTCCCGGACCAGGCTGCCGACCACCCCGTGGGCCTGCCGGAAGGGCATCCCCTGCTCTACCAGCCACTCGGCCAGGTCGACCGCGGCGGCGGCTGGGCCGTCGGCGGCCGACTGCATCCGGTGGGTGTTGAAGGTCACCGTCTCCAACAGGCCGGTGAGCGCCACCAGGACCAGGTGCACCTGGTGCACGGAGTCGAACAGGGGCTCCTTGTCCTCTTGGAGATCCCGGTTGTAGGAGAGGGGGAGGCCCTTCAAGGTAACCAGCAACCCGGTGAGGTTCCCGACCAGCCGGCCGGTCTTGCCCCGGGCCAGCTCGCCGACGTCGGGGTTCTTCTTCTGCGGGAGCATCGAGCTGCCGGTGGCGAAGGCGTCGTCGAGGACCGCGAAGCCGAACTCCTCGGTCGACCAGACCACCAGCTCCTCCCCGATCCGGGAGAGGTGGATCCCGAGGAGGGCGAGGTCGAACAGGGCCTCGGCCACGAAGTCGCGGTCGGACACCGCGTCCAGCGAGTTCTCGAACCGGGACCCGAAGCCCAGCTCCTCCGCCACCCCGTCGGGGTCGAGGGGCAGCGACGACCCGGCCAGCGCCCCGGCGCCGAGCGGGGAGACGTCCAGCCGGGCCGAGGTGGCGACCAGCCGGTCGACGTCCCGGGCCAGGGCCCAGCCGTGGGCCAGCAGATGGTGGGACAACAGCACCGGCTGGGCCCGCTGGAGGTGGGTGTAGCCGGGCAGGTAGGCACCGTCGGCCTCCCGGGCCCGGGCCAGCAACACCTCCTGGAGGGCGAGCACGTCGGTGGCGATCCCGGCGATGGCCCGCTTGGTGAACAGCCGGAGGTCGGTGGCGATCTGGTCGTTGCGGCTGCGGCCGGTGTGGAGCTTGGCCCCCACGTCGCCGGCGATCTCGGTGACCCGTCGCTCCACCGCGGTGTGGATGTCCTCGTCGTCGGGGGCGAACTTGAAGGTGTCGGAGGCCAGTTCCCGCTCGACCTGGTCGAGGGCGGCGAGCAGGGTGGCTACCTCGTCCTCAGCCAGGATCCCGCCCCGGCCCAGGCCGCGGACATGGGCCCGGGAGCCGGCCAGGTCGTCAGCGGCGAGCTCCCGGTCGAAGTGGAGACTGACCGACAGGGCCATGACCTCTTGGGCCATCCCCCCGGTCAGCCGGCCGTGCCACAGGGTCATCGGGCCCCGCCGTCCGGGGGGGTGCCCGGCGAGTCCCCGGCCCGGCCGGCCTCCTGCCGGGCCGACCAGGTGGCGACGCCGAGGCCCCACAGCCGCACGAACCCTTCGGCGTCCTGGTGCCGGAAGGTGTCGGCGGCGTCGTAAGTGGCGAGGCCGTAGTCGTAGAGGCCGATCGGGCTCCGCCGCCCGACCACGTAGCACTGGCCCGCATCCAGGTGGAGCCGCACCTCACCGGTGACGTGGCGCTGCGACTCGACGAAGAAGGCGTCGAGCGCCTGCTTCAACGGCGAGAACCACAGCCCGTCGTAGACCAGTTCCGACCAACGGGGCTCGAGGCGAGCCTTCTCGTGGAGGAGGTCCCGCTCGAGGGTGAGGTCCTCGAGGTCGGCGTGGGCCAGCAGAAGGGCGAGCGCCGCCGGGCACTCGTAGGTCTCCCGGCTCTTGATCCCCACCCGCCGGCTCTCCACCATGTCCAGCCGCCCCCAACCGTAGGAGCCGACCACCCGGTTCATCTCCGCGATCAGCAACTCCGGCGACAACGACTGACCGTCGACCGACACCGGGATCCCCGACTCGAAGCCGATCACGATCTCGGTCGGCTCGGTGGCCGTGGGCCGGGTCATGGTGTAGACGTCGGCGGGGGGCTGGTTCCAGGGGTCCTCGATGGCCCCGCACTCGATGGCCCGTCCCCACAGGTTCTCGTCGATGGAGTACAGCTTCTCCTTGGTCACCGACAGCGGGATGTCCCACTTGGCGGCGTACTCGATGCTGTCCTCCCGGGTCAGGCCCCACACCCGGGCCGGGGCGATGACCTCGAGATCGGGGGCCAACGCCCGGGTGCCGACCTCGAAACGGACCTGGTCGTTGCCCTTGCCGGTGCAGCCGTGGGCGACCGCGGTGGCACCGTGGTTGCGGGCCTCGGCAACCAGGTGGCGGACGATGACCGGCCGCGACAGGGCAGAGACCAGCGGGTACTTCCCCTCGTACTTGGCATTGGCCAGCAGGGCGGGCATGCAGAAGTCCTCGGCCATCTCCGCCCGGGCGTCGACCACGATGGCCTCCACCGCGCCGGCGGCCAGGGCCCGGTTGCGGATGGCGTCCCAGTCCTCGTTCTTGGCCTCGGCGGCCTGACCGACGTCGACGGCCACCGCGATCACCTCGACGCCGTGGTTCTCCATCAACCACCGGACGGCGATCGAGGTATCCAGTCCCCCGCTGTAGGCCAGGACCACTCGTTGCGCTTGCGCCATGACTATCTCCTTGCCTGTTTCTTCACGTGTCGTGCCGGCTCGATGCCCGACACCGCCGCCAGCTGCTTGGCCACACTCGGGCCGCCGGCGGCCTCGGAGGCCACCACCAGCACGGTGTCATCCCCGGCCACCGTGCCGATGACCCCGGGGAATCCGCTGCGATCGAGAGCCGAGCCTACGACATGGGCCGAGCCCGGCGGGGTGCGGAGGACGATGAGATTCCCGGAGTAGTCGGCCTCCACTACCCATTCCCCGAGCACCCGACGGAGGTGGTCCTCGGGAGCCACCTGCTGGGACGGCAGCTCCGGGAGGGCATAGGCGGTGTCGCCGCCGGGCAGCCGGACCTTGACCGCCCCCAACTCCTCGAGGTCGCGGGAGACGGTGGTCTGGGTCGCCTCCACCCCTTCGCCGGCCAGCAGTTCGACCAGGTCGGTCTGGCTCCCGACCACCTTGGTCTCCAACAGTTTGGTGATCCGGTGCTGGCGCTGATGCTTGGTCATCTTCACCGACCCGCTCCTCCGGCTTGGGGGTGGCCGAGTCCGAGGCCGAGGCCGAGTCCGAGGGTGCCGGGGTCGACCCCCCGCACCCAGGCCAGTAGCCCCCGCATGGCGTGCATCCGGTTGGCCGCCTGCTGCCAGACCACACTCTGGGGCCCGTCGACCACCCCCGCGCTGATCTCCTCACCGCGGTGGGCAGGAAGGCAGTGGAGCACCACCGCCCCCTTCCCCGCCGCTTCCATCAGCTCCTGGTTGACCTCGAAGCCCCGGAAGGCCTCGAGGCGGGCCGCCGACTCGGCCTCTTGTCCCATCGAGGTCCACACATCGGTGTAGACGGCGTCGGCGCCGGCCACCGCCTCAACCGGATCGGTGGTCACCAGGACCTCGCCCCCGTACGACCGCACCAGCTCGAGGTCGGCGTCGGTCGGCCCGAACCCGACCGGGGAGGCGATCCGGGTGGGCAGGCCGGCCATGGACGAGGCGATGGCCAATGAACGCCACACGTTGTTGGCATCGCCGACATAGGCGAGGGAGTGTTCGGGAAGGGCCTCGGCCCCGAAGAGCTGGGTGAGGGTGAGCAGGTCGGCCAGCGCCTGGCAGGGGTGGGCCAGGTCGGAGAGCAGGTTGATGACCGGCACCCCGACGTCGGCATCGTCGAGGGCGTCGGCCATCCGCACCAACGAGGCGTGATCCATCACCCGGGCGCAGAGCACCGCGTGGTAGCAGGACAGGGTGCGGGCGACGTCGGCGGCCGTCTCCCGGGTGTCGAGGCCGACTTCCTGACCCTGGATGTAGACCGGGTGGCCGCCGAGGGACACCGTGGCCATCTCGGTGCTGTTCCGGCTCCGGTTGGAGGGCTTCTCGAACACCATGGCCACCCCTTGGCCCTCCAGGGCGCGGGGCAACGAGCCCGGGTCGGCGGCGGCCAGGGCGAGGACGGCGGCGAGACCCTCCACCCCGAGGTCGTCGATGTCGAGAACGTGCCTCAGCTCCTCGGTCATGGCTGCCTCCCTACGCCGGCTTGGTCGGGATCGGTGCCGGCCAGCACCTCGGCTTCGAAGGCGGCCGCCAACCGGCGGAGGATCGGTCCGAGGGTGTCGAGGGCCCGGTCGATCTCCGCCTCGGAGACCAACAGCGACGGGGCGAACCGCAGGACGTCGGGGCGGGGCGGGTTGATGACCAGGCCGGCGGCGAGCGATTCGGCGAAGGCGTCCTTGGCGTAGGGGCCGGAGAGGATGGCCCCGAGCAACAGGCCCTCCCCCCGCACCGAGACCACCCCGGGGAGCTTCTCCAATCCGGCCCGCAGCCGGGCACCGGCAGCGGCCGCCCGCCGGGGGACGTCCTCGGACTCCATGACCTGGAGGGTGGCCCGGACGGCGGCCATGGCCAGCGGTTGGCCGCCGAAGGTGCTGCCGTGGTCACCGGGGACGAAGGCGGCCGCTACTTCCGAGCGCGCCCAGCACGCTCCCACCGGCATCCCGTTGCCCAGCGCCTTGGCCATGGTCACCACGTCCGGCTCGATACCCAGATGTTGGAAGCCGAACCAGCGACCGGTCCGGCCCAGCCCGGTCTGGACCTCGTCCACCATCAACAGGATGTTGCGGTCGGTGCAGAGCTGCCGGAGGCCGACCAGGTAGTCAGACGACGGCATCACCACCCCGGCCTCCCCCATGATCGGCTCCACCAGGACCGCCGCCACCCGGGTCGGGTCGCAGGCGGCGTCCATGGCGTCGAGATCGTCGTAGGGGACGTGATCGAATCCCTCCGGCAGCGGCCGGAAGGCGAGCTGCTTCTCCACCTGGCCGGTGGCGGCCAGCGCCGCCAGGGTCCGGCCGTGGAAGGCGTCCCAGGTGCTGACCACCTCGAAGCGGTCGGGACCGGCCCACCGCCGGGCCAGCTTCAGAGCGCACTCGTTGGCCTCGGCCCCGGAGTTGGCGAAGAAGACCTGACCCCCTTCCCCTTCCAGGCTGGAGCCTTGGCTGATCAGCCGATCGAGGGTGACCGCCACCTCCGGCCCGATGGTGTTCCCGAACAGGTTGGAGACATGGGAGAGGGTCTTTGCCTGGGTGGCGATGGCGTCGGCCACCACCGGGTGGGCATGCCCCAACGAGGTGACGGCCAGGCCGCCGAGGAAGTCGAGGTAGGGCTTCCCCTCGGTGTCGAAGAGGGTGCTCCCCTCTCCCCGCACGAAGGTGACCGGGGGCTCCCCGTAGGTGTTCATCAGGGCCGACCGGTCGATGGTGGTCACGACGTCATCCCGGCTTCGGGCCCGGCGCCAAGGCTCACCATGGTGCCGACCCCCTCGTCGGTGAAGATCTCCAACAACAGGGCATGGGGGGTCCGCCCGTCGAGGATGTGGGCCCGTCCGACCCCGCCCCGCACCGCCCGGGCACAGGCCTCCACTTTGGGGATCATCCCCCCGTTGGCCGCCCCGGACGCCACCAGGGCATCGAGCTGGTCGGCGGTGATCTGCTTGATCAGCGTCGACGGATCGTCGGGCACCGCCCGGATTCCGGAGACGTCGGTGAGGAAGACGATCTTCTCGGCCCCGAGGGCGGCGGCCAGCGCCCCGGCGGCGGAGTCGGCGTTGATGTTGAACGCCTGCCCGGTGTGATCGGTGCCGATGGTGGCCACCACCGGGATCAGGCCCTGGGCCAGCAGCTGGTTGACGATCACCGGGTCGACGTCGACGACGTCCCCCACGTAACCGAGCGCCTCCGACCGGGCCACCGCGGTGATCAGGTTGGCGTCCTCCCCCGAGAGGCCGACCGCCAGGGCGCCGTGGACATTGACGGCGCTGACGATGTCACGGTTGACTTTGCCCACCAGCACCATCCGGACCAGGTCGATGGTGTCAGAGTCGGTCACCCGCAGACCATCCTGGAACTCGGTGACCTTGCCCACCCGCTCCATCAGTGCGCCGATCTGGGGCCCACCCCCGTGGACGACCACCGGGAGCATGCCGACCGACCGCATCAGCACGATGTCCTCCGCGAACGACGCCAGGGCGGCGGCATCGTCGACGGCGACCCCGCCGGCCTTGGCCTGCATGACGTTGCCGCCGTATTTGACCACCACCACCTTCCCCCAGAAGCGACGGATATAGGGAAGCGACTCGACCAGGACGCCCGCCTTGGCCCCCGGCGGCAGTCCGTTGCCGCCGCCGGCGTCAGCGGGGCCGGGGTTGGGGTTGGGGTTGGGGTTGGTGTCGGGGTGGGGGCTGGCGGCGCTCATGAGGTGGTCCGGTTCTCGTCGATGTAGCCGTAGCCGAGGTCGACGGTCATGGCCATCCCGTTGCCGTCGGCCAGGTTGAGCTCGCAGTGGATGTCGAGCATCGACCCTTCGAGGTGGGCGGTCACCGCCGCCGAGTCGTGATCGATGGTCAGGCCGCCCCGGCATACCACCACGCCGCCATAGGCGATGGTCAGCTTGTCGATGTCGAAAGCCACCCCGGCCGAGCCGAGCTCGGAGGCGATCCGCCCCCAGTAGGGGTCGGCGCCGTTCAGCGAGCACTTCACCAGCATCGACTCCGCCACCTTGCGGGCAGCCTGGTGAGCCTGGCCGTCGGTCTCGGCCCCGGTGACCCGCACGTGGGCGATCTTCGACGCCCCCTCCGCATCGGCCGCCATCTGGGCGGCGAGATCGGCGCACACCTCGGTGACCGCGTCCACCACCACGTTGGGGTCGGCCGGGCCGGAGCGACCCGACGCCATCAGGGTGACGGTGTCGTTGGTGGAGGTACAACCGTCGATGGTCAGCGAGTTGAACGAGTCCCGGACGGCGATGCGGAGCAGATCGGCGAGTGGCCCGGGTTCGATCTCGGCGTCAGTGGTGAGGAAAGCCAGCATGGTGGCCATGTGCGGGGCGATCATCCCGGCTCCCTTGGCCATGCCCGCCACCGAGAACCCGGACCCCCGGACCAGCGCCTCCTTCCGCCCGGAGTCGGTGGTGAGGATGCCGGTGGCGGCGTCCTCGGCCGACTGGGCCGATCCCGACCGGGCGGCCACCAGGTCGGGAATCCCCGATTCGATGGGTTCCATCGGGAGCTGGAAGCTGATGAGACCGGTGGAGCAGACCAGCACCTCCTCAGGGGAGACCGCCAGGCCCGAAGCCACCAGCTCACACATCCGGACGGCGTTCTTCTTGCCCTCGGCGCCGGTGGCGGCGTTGGCGTTCCCGCTGCTGACGACGACCGCGGCGGCCCGGCCCCCGGTGGCCGCCAGGTGGTCGCGGCTGACCTGCACGGGAGCGGCAGCGGCCAGATTGGTGGTGAAGGTGGCGGCGGCGGGGACAGCGCGGGCGTCGTCGGTGGCGACCAGGGCGAGGTCGAAGGCGCCGGACGCCTTGATCCCCGAGGCCAGCCCGGAGGCGACGAATCCCTTGGGGGTGGTGATGCTCATGGATAGATCCCCGCCATCGGTAGTCCGGCTCCCTCTGGGAGCCCGAGGGCCAGGTTGGCACACTGGATGGCCTGTCCCGACGCGCCCTTCACCAGGTTGTCGATGGCGGCGATGGCCACCAACCAACCGGTGCGGGAGTCCACCCGCACGGTGAGGTGGGCGCAGTTGGACCCGGCGGTCGCCTTGGTCGACGGGGGGGCGTCGCCGACCACCACGAACGGCTCGTCCCAGTAGAAGCTGTCCAGCACGTCCAGCGCGTCGTCGGTGGTGAGGGGGTTGGCCCGGTCCTCGGACGGGGTCGGCCGGGCGTAACAGGTGGCCAGGATGCCCCGCACCATCGGGGCGAGATGGGGAGTGAAGAGCACCTCGGCGTCCAGCGCCTGTTGCATCTCCGGGGTATGCCGGTGGTCGAGCAGGCCGTAGGCGGTGAAGTCCTCGTCGACCGCGCCGAAGTGGAGGTTCGCCTTCGGGACCCGGCCGGCGCCCGACACCCCGCTGGCGGCGTCGACGATGATCCCGGTCGGGGACACCAGCCCGGCCAGGGTGAACGGGGCCAGCGCCAGGATCGCCGCCGTCGGGTAGCACCCGGGAGCGGCGATCAGCCGGCTGTTGCGGATCTCGTCCCGGTGGAGCTCGGGGAGTCCGTAGACGAACCGCTCCAGCAGTTCCGGCGCCTCGTGGTCGGCCCGGTACCAGACCGGATAGAGGTCGGCATCCTGGAGCCGGAAGTCGGCGGCCAGGTCGACGATGACTCCCACCCTCGGGATCAGTTTCGGCATCAGCCGCTGGGACTCGCCGTGGGGCAGCGCCAAGAAGACCAGGTCGAGACCTTCCAGGACGTCGGGATCGGTGGCGACATACTGCAACCCGGGATAGGCGGCGGCCAGCGACGGGGTGTGGGTGGCCACGCTCTCCCCCGCGTGGCTGCCGGCCGTCGCCACCACCACTTCGAGGTCGGGATGGCCGGCACACAACCGGAGCAGCTCATTCCCGGCATAGCCGGAAGCACCCACCACCCCCACCGTCATGCTCACCGGACACCCGTCGCTTCCCTCATCCCGCAAGTATATGCACAACTACGCATGTTTATGCAATGGCGAGACTCGAAGGTCATCCGGGAAATGTCACGGGGGATGTCGAGAATCCGCTCGCGGCTCCGTCCCCGGAGTGAACACGGCCACAATGGGCCGTACCGCACCAAGGAGAACAAGATGGCCAAGTACCTGTTGCTCAAGCACTACCGGGGCGCGCCGGCACCGGTCAACGATGTGCCGATGGACCAGTGGACGCCGGAGGAGGTTTCGGCCCACATCAAGTACATGCAGGACTTCGCGGCTCGACTCGAGGGCACCGGCGAGTTCGTCGACAGTCAGGCGCTCTCCCCGGAGGGCACGTTCGTCGCCTACGACGGCGACGGGCGCCCGCCGGTCACCGACGGCCCGTTCGCGGAGACCAAGGACCTGATTGCCGGCTGGATGGTGATCGATGTCGAGACCTACGAGCGGGCCCTCGAGCTGGCGGCCGAGTTGTCCGCGGCTCCGGGTGCGGGCGGAAAGCCGATCCACGAGTGGCTTGAGGTGCGCCAGTTCCTGGGCTCGCCCCCGACCATCACGGAGTGACGCAAGGTGGACGAGGCCCAACTGCGGACTCTCACCCCCACGGTGATCGGCGTCCTCGTCCGTCGCGGAGCTGACTTCGCGGCCGCCGAGGACGCCGCGCAGGACGCCCTGGTCGAGGCCGTACGGGTGTGGCCGGGCCACCCGCCGGGGGACCCCAAAGGGTGGCTGGTCACCGTGGCCTGGCGTAAGTTCCTCGACGCCGCCCGCGCCGACACCTCCCGACGGCACCGAGAGGCGCGTGTCGAAGGCGAGCCCATTTCCGGCCCCGGGGAGGTGATGGACGACACGCTCCAGCTGTACTTCCTGTGCGCCCACCCGTCCCTGACACCGGTCTCGGCCGTCGCCCTCACGCTGCGGGCGGTTGGCGGCCTGACCACACGGCAGATCGCGCAGGCCTACATGGTGCCGGAGGCGACCATGGCCCAGCGGATCAGCCGGGCCAAGCGGACGGTCTCGGACGTCCGGTTCAACCAGCTCGGTGACCTCGCCACGGTGCTGCGCGTGCTCTACCTGGTCTTCAGCGAGGGCTACTCCGGCGACGTCGACCTCGCCGGCGAGGCGATCCGGCTCACTCGACAGCTGGCGGCCAGGACCAAAGATGAGGAGGTGGGGGGCCTACTCGCGCTGATGCTGCTCCACCACGCCCGGCGACCGGCACGGATCGACCCTGACGGCAGGTTGGTGCCTCTTGCCGAGCAGGACCGCAGCCTGTGGAACACCCGCCTGATTGCCGAGGGCGTCGACGTCCTCCAGACGGCCCTCACCGGCGACCGCCTGGGTGAGTTCCAGGCCCAGGCGGCCATCGCCGCGCTCCACGCCGACGCCCGGACGGTCGAGGAAACCGACTGGGTGCAGATCGTCGAGTGGTACGACGAACTGGTGCGCCTCACCGACAGCCCGGTGGCCCGCCTCACCCGGGGCGTCGCGGTCGGCGAGGCCGACGGCCCGCGGGCCGGCCTCGCCGCCCTGGCAGGGCTCGACCCCGCCCTGCCCCGCTACGCCGCCGTCGGCGCGTACCTCCACGAGCGTGATGGTGACCCGGTGACCGCAGCCCGGCTCTACGCCGAAGCCGCCCGATCGGCGACCAGCCTCCCTGAGCGTGACCACCTCATGCGACAGGCCTCGCGGCTCAACGCGCTGTTGCGCCGCTGAGTGGCGAAGGGCATCTTCCGGAGATCAGGGGGGCCCGACGGACCCGGCTTCTCGGAATGGGACGGGACCCTTGACCCTCGCCGGCTACCTCGGTACCGTCGAAGGAAACCCGGTTCGCGGCGCGCTGGGCCTCGGGAGGACGGCACCGCTCCATCGTTCCCTGCCCACGGAGACAGCCATGCCTACCGACCGTCACGCCCGCCCTTTGCCCGACCCGTCCGTTGCCCCCGACCCCGTCGACCCCGCCGACCCCGCCGACAACGGCCGATCGCGGCAGTACCTTCCGTCGGTGCCGACCCGCTACGCCGAAGACCCATCGGTGGCGGTGTTGCTGGAGGGGGTGCCGGAGTTCGGGCCCTCCTTCTTGGCGCTAGTGGAGATGTTCGATGACGATCCGGGCGGACCGGCGGTCTTCACCGAACTGGCCGACTTCGTGGCCGAGCGCCTGGTCACCATCGAGGCCGAGCGACCGGTGCTGGAAAGGGCGTTGGCCGCCGTCGAGTCGGTGGCGAGGGCGGGCGGTGAGGCTGAGGAGCTGGTCGGCTATGCCTTCCTC
>DATARI010000086.1:0-22580 GCA_036264255.1 Acidimicrobiales bacterium
GAGGAGGCTGGGGTCGACGGTCACTTGCAGCTCGACGGGGTTCCCGGCCAGACGGCCGAGCGCCTCGCTCAATCCTTGGCGCTGGGCGTCGGCCACTTCGTCGGACGACACCACCCGGGCCACCCGCCACCCACGGGCACGGGCGGCCGCTTCGACCAGGGCGTCGAGGGTGCCGACGATGTCCCGGGGCCGCCCGGCCTTCACCGAGTAGGCGGCCAAGCGGACCGTGGCCGGGTTGGCCTTGCCGCCCAGCAGGTCGGTCACCACCTCTTGGCGGAGGGTGGGTGGCAGGTCGCGGTCGCCGAGGGCGGTCCGGAGGGCGGGGTTCGACTCGACGGTCCGGGCGAACCGGAACAGCTGGTCCTCGATCTCTTCGATCTCGTTGGTCTCCACCATCTCGAACACCGCGGCGGCATAACCCGCCACCCGGTTCCGGGAGGCCAGGCGGCCGAGCAGGGAGGCGTCGGCTTCGGGCGTGCCATCGGCGGCCCGGGCGGCGACCGCCGCGCTCTGATGGGCCAACCAGTGCAGCGCGGCGGTGACCTCGGAGGCGGGGACCACCGTCACCGCCCGGTTCACCATCCGGCGGACTTCGGGGAGCACCTTCCCGTCGAGCAGGTCGTCGAGGACGGCCCGACGGGAGGCGGCCGGAACCGATCCGTCGTCGAGGGCCAGGGTCAGCTGGTTGTTGCCGTCGACCAGTGAGGAGACGGCCGCCAGGTCGTCGGCGGACTGCGCGAGGGTGCCGTCGGCCGCCAGCTGTTCGCTGACCGCCGCGAAGTAGCCCTGGAGGGCTGGGTTCACCGGGCGACCCCGGGGGCGTCGGTGGGGCTGCCGGATCCGGCCGCGGTGATGGCCGCCACCGCCTCGTCGATGAGGTCCTGGTTGTCGGCGGCCTGGATCTCCCGGCCGATGACCCGTTCGGCGGCGGCCACGATGACCTCCCCCACCCGGGCGGTGACCTGCTGGACGGCGGCCTGGCGGGCGGCGGCGATCTCGGCCTCGGCGGAGCTGACGATGCGGTCGTGCTCCGTCTGGGCTCGGGTCTGGGCGGCCGCCACCACCTGCTCGGCGGTGGCGTTGGCATTGGCCACGATCTCCCGGGCGTGACGGCGTGCCTCTTCCAGCTCCTGCCGGCGTTCGGCGTCGGCCACTTCGGCGTCGGCCTTGGCCTTGTCGGCGGCCTCCAGCTCCCCCCGGATCTGGTCCTGGCGCTCGGTCAACGCCTGGCTGAGGTAGGGCACCACCTTCCACCCGATGAACCCGAGCACGATGATGAAGGCGATCAGCTCGTAGACGATGGTGCCGTTCGGAACCAGGAAATTACTGTTGGCGGCGATGGGCATGTCTCAACCTTGTTTCGTCGAGGGGTCGGTACCGTCCCGGCCCGGCGGGCCGGAGTCGGCGGTCGCCGGATGGATCAGGGAGCGGCCGGCCGAGGACACTGGCCTACTTCTTGTACAGCGAGAAGACGAACAGCGCGGTGAAGGCCAGGTTGATGAAGTACATGGCTTCCACCAGGCCGACCGTCAGGAACATGATGGTGAACAGCCGGCTCTGGGCTTCAGGCTGACGGGCCACCCCGGCGATCGTCTGGCTGCCGGCCAGGCCGTCACCGATGGCGGCGCCGACCGCGCCCCCGCCCAGTGCAATGCCTCCGCCGACCATGGCGCCGGCAAGCTTTACTGCCTCCGCCATCGTTGTGTCTGCCATTGGTGCTTCTCCTTTGGGTTGTGATCAGTACGGCGATCGTTGGGTGGAAAGAAAGAGGTGGGGTCGGGTCGCCCGGCTAATGGACATCGGCCATGGCGGTGTCGAAGTAGAGGATGGTCAATAGGGCGAAGATGAAGGCCTGGATGACCCCGATGGCCAGGTCGAAGAGCTTCCAGATCGGGTCGAAGACGATGAACAGGATGCCGCCTACCGGAATGGCCCCGAGCTTCCACTGGACCAGGAAGGCCAGCAGGGCGAGCATCAGCCCCCCCGACAGCAGGTTGCCGAAGAGACGGAGGGCCAGGGTGACCGGCTTGGCCAGCTCCTCCACGAAGTTGATGAAGATGTTGGCCGGGAACAGGAAGATCGGGAACGGCTGGGTCACGTAGTGCTTCACGTAGCCGACGATGCCCCGGGACTTGATGGAGGCGGCATGGACCAGCACGATCACGAAAAGGGCCATCGCCAGGGGCAGGTTGATGTCGGCGGCCGGTGGCAGCAGGAAGTCGTAGGTGGCCCCGAGTCCGACGACGGTGAAGAAGTTGGCGATGAGGATGAAGACGAACAGGGTCACCGCCAGCGGCACCACCCGGGCGCCGCGGGGCCCGATGGACGTCTCCACCTGGCGTTGGGTGGAGCCGACCACCATCTCCCAGGCGAGCTGGAACTTGCCGGGGACCCCTGAGGTGGCCTGATGGCGCACGATGAGCCCGAGGAGGATGGTGATGACGCCGGCAGCCACCGTCGACCACAGCAGGTCGGCGTCGATGGTCAGCCCGAACAGCTTCCGGGTGATGTGGTCGCCGACGGTGACGTCGGCCAGCATCCCGTGGATGCCCATCAGGGTCTGGGAGAGGCCCATCGACTCAGGCCCCGCCCGGCCGGTCGTCGCCGGGGTCGCCCATGTCCAGCAGGCCGACGTCGAGCCCGTCGCCCTGGGGCCCGAACTTCATCATCGAACGGGCCACGTTGGCCAGCAGCACCAGCTGGAAGACGGCCAGCCCGACCAGGACCCCGAAGCCGAGCTGGAAGGAGAGCAGCAGCAACCCGATGGTGATCACCGAGATGACCCCGAGCCGGCCGACCGTGTTGAGGGCGAGGGGACGGCGCTTGTTCTCGTCCTCCCGCTTGCCCACCTTGATGACCGACGCCCCCACCAGGCGGAAGTTGAGGGTGCCGAGGGCCAGCCCGATGCAGGCGCCCAGACCGACCATCGGCTTGCCGAACGAGATGCATCCGACCAGGCCGGCGACTCCGAGGATGAGGGCGGCGGTCACCGTTCGGCGGGAGACGGCGGGGATGTCGGGCAGCGAGAAGCGGGCGAACATCAGCGCACCCGGCCTTGGCCGCCGCCGGTACGGCGGGCGAACACCGGCGTTACAGGTACTTGCGGACCTGGGACACGGTGACCCCCACCGCGCACACCACCCCGAACCCCAGGCCGACGAACGTCCAGAGCGGAGAAGTGTGGGCCAATGCGTCGATCCCCACCCCGATGCCCCCGCCCAGGATCAGGCAGAGGGCGCTGGCCACCCCCATGGAAAGGAAGTCGATGATCCCGGGCGCAGAACGCCGCCCGGAATCCGGGTCGGGCCCCGGTGCAGCCTCGGGGTCCGGCTTGGGAAGATGAGAGTTTTCCACCAAGGTCGGCTCGGGCCGCGTCAGGCGGTGTGGAGAGGAGGTGCTTCAACAGAGTTTCCAGAAATCACCAAGACCGTCGTCCATCGCCGCCGGAGATGGCGGACATCGGATGGGCGGGCCCGGTGGAGGCGAGAGGCCTGCAATTCACGGGCGACATCATCGCACTTTTGAACCCCCATCGGCAAAACGGGGGGGTTGGCCCGGCTGGCTCAGCCCGGATGCCGGGAGACCCCCAGGTCGACCGGCGGTAACGGGATGCTGGCATCGACTCCCTGGTCAGCACCGTTGTCGGCCCGGCTCCCGTTCCCCTCCACCCCGGCCGGCTCCGGATCGGGCTCCCCGCCCCGCAGCCCGGGATGGAAGGTGGCGAACAGCAGCACCCCGAGGGCGACCGCCCCGAACGGGATCACCGCGTTGACGCTCGACACATAGAGCGGGAACAGGATGAACCCCGACAGCAGGGCCGTCCAGGCCCACAGGATCAGCACGCTCCGGCGGTGGCCGTGGCCGAGCCGGAGCAGGCGATGGTGGAGGTGGTTCTTGTCGGGGGTGGCGAACCCGGTCCGATTGGCGGTCCGGCGGACGAAGGCGAAGGCCATGTCGAAGATGGGGACCCCGAGGATGAAGAACGGGATGAACAGGGGCGCGAAGAAGAAATAGGTCTGCCCACTGCGGACGTCGCCGGCCGCCCGGCCCCCGATGAGCATGGTGGAGGCGGCCATCAGCAGGCCGAGGAGCAGGGCTCCGGCGTCACCCATGAAGATCTTCGCCGGGTAGAAGTTGTGGGGCAGGAAGCCCAGGCAGATCCCGCAGGTCAACACGGCCACCAGCGGGCCGATGTTGTCGGCCGGGAGGTTGCCCACCGCCTGGAGGTGGAGCCCGTAGACGGCCAGCGCCCCCGAGGCGATGGCCACCACCCCGGCGGCCAGGCCGTCGAGACCGTCGATGAGGTTCACCGCATTGGTGATGGCGATGACCCACAGGGCGGTGAGCAACGGGGTGTAGTCGGAGCCCAGCACCACGAACCCGGCCAGCGGCACCTTGAACTGGAACCAGGTCACCCCGAGGAAGTAGAGGATCATCGCCGCCAGCACCTGGCCGGCCATCTTCGCCGGTGCCGACATGTCCCGGATGTCGTCGATCACCCCGACCACGAAGATGGCGAATGCCCCGAGCACCAGGCCCAGTGGCTCCGAGGAGCCCTGGAACAGCGACCGCAGGGCCGGGATCGACGCCGCCACCGCCACCGACACCAACAGGGCCAGGAACATGGCCACCCCACCGGCCTGGGGGGTGACCCGCTGGTGGATCTTCCTCTCGTCGGGTTGGGCGACGTAGCCGACCCGGGTGGCGAGGCGGCGGGTGGGGAAGGTGAGGATCCAGGCCGACACCGCCGCCACGATCAGCAGGACGCCGTACCAGTTGAGCGGCACGCTCGAGTTCACGTGCGTGCCGACTCCGGTCGGATCACGCGGTCCCCAGGGCGGGGTAGGGAGGGAAGCCGGCACACAGCTCCCGCACCTCCGCCCGGATGGCGGTGATCTCGCCATCGTCGTCCCGGCTGCGGAGGGTGCGGCTGATGAGCTCGCCGATGAGCTGCATCTCCGCCTCCCCCATCCCGGTGGTGGTCAGCGCGGCAGTGCCCAGGCGCAGGCCGGAGGTGATGAACGGTGAACGGGGATCGTCGGGGATGGTGTTCCGGTTGCAGGTGAGGCCGGCCCGGTCGAGGGTCTCCTGGGCCACCTTGCCGGTCAGCTCCTCGTCGAAGGCCCGGAGGTCGAGCAGCACCTGGTGGTTCTCGGTGCCGCCGGACACCATCCGGAAGCCGCTGGCGGTCAACGACCGGCCGAGGGCGGCGGCATTGGTGACCACGTTGGCCGCATAGGTGCGGAACTCGGGGCGGGCCGCCTCCGCGAACGCCACCGCCTTGGCCGCGATGACGTGCTCGAGCGGTCCGCCCTGCAGCCCGGGGAAGACCGCGCTGTCGATGGCCTTGGCGAACTCGGCGTTGCAGAGGATGGCCCCTCCCCTCGGGCCGCGGAGGGTCTTGTGGGTGGTCAACGTCACGACGTCGGCCACCCCCACCGGGGAGGGGTGGGCGCCGCCGGCGATGAGGCCGGCGGGATGGGCGGCGTCGAACATGAACAGGGCGCCGACCGAGTCGGCGATCTCCCGGAACGGCATCGAGTCGATGATCCGGGAGTAGGCGGTGGAGCCGGCCACGATGAGCTTGGGGCGCTCCCGGCGGGCCACGTCGGCCACCTGGTCGAAGTCGATGATCTCGCCGGGCTTGTCGGCGTCGCCGGTGGCCGGCGACACCCCGTAGGAGACGAAGCGCCAGATCTTCGAGGTGATGCTGGCCGGCGACCCGTGGGTCAGGTGGCCGCCGTGGTCGAGCCGCATGGCCAGGATGGTGTCGCCCGGCTCCAGCAGGGCCTGGTAGACGGCCAGGTTGGCGTTGGCCCCGGCGTGGGGCTGGACGTTGGCGTGGTCGGCCCCGAACAGGGAGGTGGCCCGCTCCCGGGCCAGGTCCTCGACTTCGTCGATGATCTGGTTGCCGCCGTAGTAGCGGCGACCCGGATAGCCCTCGGCGTACTTGTTGGTGAGGACGGACCCGGTGGCGGCCAGCACCGCGGTCGAGGTGAAATTCTCCGAGGCGATGAGCTGCAAGGTGGTCGACTGGCGCTCGGCCTCTTTGTCGAGCAGCCCGCCCACCTCGGGGTCATCGGCCAACCAGGCGTCGAACGGGGATGCGGTCCAAGACGGGCTCATGACGGTGGCTGCCTTTCGTGGTCGTCCCCGGAGCGGGAAGTTTCGTACTGCGAGATCTCGTCCAGACGCTGTTGGTGGCGACCGCCCTCGTAGGCGGTGGAGAAGAAGGTGTCGACCGCGTCGGTCGCCTCGGCCAGCCCGGTGATCCTGCCACCGAAACAGACGATGTTGGCATCATTGTGGCGCCGGGCCAGGCTGGCGGTGGTCACGTCGTGGACCAGCGCCGCCCGCACCCCGTCGACCTTGTTGGCGGCGATGCCGATGCCGATGCCGGTCCCGCACACGCAGAGTCCCCGCTCCGCCTCCCCGGCCGCCACCGCCCGGGCGACGGCCAGCCCGAACACCGGGTAGTCGACGGAGACGTCGGGCGAATCGGTGCCCAGGTCGATGACCTCGTGGCCGGCGCCGGCCAGGTGCTCACCCAGGGCGGATTTGAGCTCGAAGCCGGCATGGTCGGCCCCGATGGCGATACGCATAGAAGAAGTGTACTGACGCCGGATCGGGCCGAGCGTCCCCGGGGTACGCTCCGGATTCTGATGGTCGTCGACCCCCGAACCCCGGTCATCGTGGGCATCGGCCAGGTCACCAACCGGCCTGACGGGGGCCTGGTGGCGGCCCGACCCGAACCGGTGGACCTGATGGTGGAGGCGGTGCAGGCGGCGGCGGCCGACTGCGGTCCGGCCGGGGTCGGGCACCGGTTGTTGAAACGGGCCGAGTCGCTCCGGATCATCAATCCCCGCAGCTGGGCCTACGTCAATCCCGGGGAGCTGGTGGCCGCCCACACCGGGATGGCGCCCCGCCAGGTCGTACTCACCACCGGCGGGGGCAACAACCCCCAACGGCTGATCAACCAGACCGCCATGGACATCGGCCGGGGCGACCTGGGGATGGCGGTGATCGCCGGGGGGGACTGCGGCTACTCGGTGGCCGCCGCCCGCCGGGACCCCCACCGTCCGGTCCTCGCCTGGAGCGGTCAGGGCGCCGACACCCCCAAACCCGCGCCGTTCGGAAGCAGCCGGGGGGCCACCACCGACGCCGAGGCGGAGCGCGGCCTCGACCTACCCGTCAACGTCTTCCCGCTCTTCGAGATGGCCCTCCGGGCCGAAGCCGGCCGGCGGCCGGAGGAGCACCGGGCCCTGATCGCCGGACGGTGGGCGGAGTGTTCCCAGGTGGCATCCACCAATCCCTACGCCTGGCTCCGCGAGCCGATGACCGCCGAGCAGATCGCCGCCCCGGCCCCCACCAACCGGATGGTCGCCTACCCGTATACCAAGCTGCTGATCGCCAACGGCCAGGTTGACCAGGGGGCCGCCCTGCTGCTGTGTTCGGCCGAGGTCGCCGAAGCCGCCGGGGTGCCCCGCGACCGGTGGGTGTTCCCGCTGGCCGGGGCGGACGCCGACGACCACTGGTTCCTCTCCCATCGGGCCGACTTCCACTCCTCCCCCGCCATCCGGCTGGCCGGGACGGCGGCCCTGGCCCTGGCCGGCACCGACATCGACGGCGTCGCCCATCTCGACCTCTTCTCGCCCTTCCCCTCGGCGGTGGAGATCGCCGCCCTCGAGCTCGGGGTGGCGACCGACGACCCGGACCGGCCGTTCACGGTGACCGGCGGCCTCACCTTCAGCGGGGGTCCCGGCAGCAACTACGGGACCCACGCCGTCGCCTCCATGGCCGCCGCCCTCCGGGAGGACCCGGGATCGACCGGGATGGTCACCGGAGTCGGCTGGTGCATGACCGAGCACAGCGTCGGGATCTACGGGACCCAACCGGCCACCGGGGCCAGCGGGAACGGTGTCCCCGACCTCACCACCGTGGAGGAGGCGGGCGGCTACCGGTGGGCCAATCCGTCCGGGGCGGTCTCCATCCTTCCCCAGTGCTCCCCGGACGCCGAGGCGAAGGGCGAGGTCACCGTGGAGACCTATTCGGTCATCTACGACCGCGACGGGACCCCCTCCCGGGCGATCGTGGCCTGCCGCACGGTCGACGGTCGGCGGGCCTGGGCCACCACTGCCGACCCTGACCAACTGGCGGTGCTGGTCACCGAAGAGGGTTGCGGCCGGTTGGGCACCGTGCGGGACGCCGGGGTGGTGGACCTCAGGTGACTTGGGGAGTCATCGGGGGGTACCGGCGCTTGAAGAGGTAATAGGCCACCGGCCCGGACGCCAGGGGGATCCAGTAGGAGGCGAGCCGATAGGTGAGGGTGGCGAGCACCGCCTCTCCGGTGTTCAAGCCGGCCAGCACCAGCAGGCCGGAGAGGCTGGCCTCCACGATCCCGAGCCCTCCCGGGGTGATGGGGATGAGGCCGATGGCCCCGGCCACCGCATAGGCCAGTAGCACCAGGGGCGGGCTGGCATGACTCCCCACCGCCAGCACCGCTGACAACAGGCAGAAGTAGTCGAACCCCAACCTCCCCGCCGACAACAGGGTGGCCTGCCACCACTGCTTGCCGAGGACGGCGAAGACCAGATCTCGCTGCTCGAGGAGCCGGTCACTGAGCCCGGAGGTGGGGGGCTTCCGTTTTCGGCTCAACCGGTTGCGGACCCGCTCCACCCCGTGACCGATCCACCGGAGTGGCGCGTTGGTCGCGGTGACCAGGGCCCCGAACCCGGTGAAGAGGACGAAGGCCACCGCCCCGATGATGGCGGCGGTGTAGAGCCCGGAGCTGACCGGGGCCCCGAACAGGACGACCGGGAGCACCAGCACGGGAAGAGCGAGGAGGCCGGCGATGCCCAGCAATGAAAACGCGGTGAGGCCCCCGGCGGCGTCGGCGGCGTCCATCCCGCTGAGGGCGAGCATCCGGAACTGGACCGCCGCCCCGGCGGCGGCGCCCCCCGGGACGATGAGACTGATGGCGTTGCCGGACAGCTGGGCGGTGACCACCGGGAACCACTCTTTGGTCCGGAGAGCGATCCGCTGCAGGGCGAAGGTGCAGGCGAAGTGGGCGCCCTCCGAAGCCAGGGCGACGAACAGCCAGATGCGGTTCAGGGTGGCCAGACGCGGCCAGGAGTGGAGGACGGCGATGACACTCGGGGCGACCAGATAGAGCGCCACCCCGGCGATGACCACCACGATCGAGCGCTTGAGCACCGCCTTCCAGGGGAAGGGCGTGCTCTGCTGCTCCTCGAACTGCTCCGAGAATGAACGGATTCCCTTGTCGCCGGCCGGGCCGGGAGGGTTGGGCGGGCTGGTCACCCGGTTAGAGGTGGTTGAATCCGCCCGCCTCTTCCGAGGTCATGGCCACCGATACCGGATGGTGGGCAAAATAGGCCACAGAGGCGGCGAAGTCGTCGACGAGTATGGAGGCGAGGTCGCGGGAGACCCCTTGGCGGACCAGGATTCTCTGCACGGTCACGTCCGACACCGAGCCGGTCAGCGGGTAGGCCGGCACCTGCCACCCCCGCACCCGGAGCCTGTCGGCGAGGTCGTAGAGGGTGTAGCCGGGGTGCTCCCCCTCGGTGATCCGCCAGGTCACCGCCGGGATGCCGGTGGCCGGATCGCTGACCGACAGCAGCTCGAAGGGCCCGAGTTTCTTGATCTCGGTGGCCAGGTAGGCACCGATCTCGTAACAGGCCTGATGGACCCGGGTGTACCCGGCCCGGCCCAGCCGGATGAACTCGTAGTACTGGGCGATGATCTGCCCGGCCGGCCGGGAGAAGTTGATCTGGAAGTCGGGCATGTCCCCGCCCAGATAGGAGACATGGAAGATCAGTCCCTCCGGCAGCTCGCTGCTGTCCCGCCAGATGACCCACCCCACCCCGAGGGGGGCGAGCCCGAACTTGTGGCCCGAGGTGCTGATCGACTTCACCCGGGGGATCCGGAAGTCGAAGACCACGTCCGGAGCACAGAAGGGGGCGAGGAAGGCGCCGCTGGCCCCATCCACGTGGATGTCGACATCCAGCCCGGTGGTGGCCTCGAGCCGGTCGAGCGCCTCGGACAGCTCGAGGACCGGCTCGTACATCCCGGTGTAGGTGACCCCGAAGGTGGGCATCACCAAAATGGTGTTCTCGTCCACCCGGGCCAGCATCTGCTCCACATCCATGGCGTAGCGGCCGGGGGCCATCGGGATCTCCCGCATCTCCACATCCCAGTAGCGGGCGAACTTGTGCCACACCACCTGGACCGGTCCGCACACGATGTTCGGCTTGTCGGACGGCTTCCCCTCCTTGCCCCGCTTGGCCCGCCACCGCCACTTGGCAGCCAGGCCGGCCAGCATGCAGGCCTCCGACGATCCGATTGAGGAGGCGCCGATGGTGTTCTTGGAGTCCGGCGCATGCCACAGGTCGGCCAGCATGTGGACGCAGCGCCGCTCCAGCTCGGCCGACTGCGGGTACTCGTCCTTGTCCATCAGGTTCTTGTCGATGGCGATGTCCATCAACTTGTGGACCTGCGGCTCCTCCCAGGTCTGGCAGAAGGTGGCCAGGTTCTGGCGGGCGTTGCCGTCGAGCATCAGCTCGTCTTCGATGACCTGGAGGGCGAGATCCGGAACCGTCTCGTGGGCCGGGAACCGGTACTTCGGCAGTGCCGACTTCAGCGCCATCGAGGCGTAGACCGAGTCATCGACCTGGCTCCGGATGTGGTTGCGATCGTGCAGCGGCATGGCTGGCTCCCTACCTTACTGACGGGCGATGACCGTCCCTCTTCCCAGCTTTCCAGGTGTTCTACCCGGTTTGCGCCGGCGTCCCCCGGCCGTCGTCGGCCCGGGCCCCGGTCAGTCGGCGGCCAGCCCCACCAGAGCGGCGGCGGCGATGCCGGCACCCCGGAAATCCCCCACCAGCCCGCTCTCCATGCGATTCATCACGTAGGCCACCGTCAGGCCCGCCTCCTGATCCATCAGGATCAACGATCCCCCGTAGCCTCCCCAGAAGCAGCTCCGCGGTCCGAGGGGCATCGTCTCGGAACTCAGGCCGTACCCCATGCCGAACCGGAGGGGGATCCCGAGCACCAGGTCCTTTCCGTTGGCCTGCTCCTCGAAGACGGCTTCCAGGGTCTTCTCGGAGACCAGCCGGGTCCCCCGGGCCTCTCCGTTCCCGGCGATGATCGACTGCACGGTGGCTACTGACCGGGCGTTGCCCTGGCCGTTGGCGGCGGGGATTTCCGCCCGGCGCCACCACTCGTTGTAGGTCCAGGTGGCGTCCAGGATCGGGTTGGCCAGCGCCCGCATGGCGTAATCGGACAAGCCCATGGCGGCGACGTCGACCGGTGGCGGCGGGATGACCGGGGCCACCCGGTGGTCCTCAGAGGCGGGGAGGCCGATGTGGAAGTCCGCCCCCAGCGGGCCGGCGACCTCTTCGGCGAACCAGGTCCCGATCGACTTGCCGGTGATCCGGCGGACCACCTCACCGATGAGGTAGCCCTGGGTCACCGCGTGGTAGCCGGAAGCCGTCCCCGGCTCCCACCACGGCTCCTGGGCGGCCAGCAACGAGGTGCACTTCTCCCAGTCGGCGAGCTCCTCGGTCTCCAGGTGCTCGGTCCATCCGGCCAGCCCGGCGGTGTGGCCCATCAGATGGCGCACCTCGACCTTCTCCTTGCCGGCGGCGGCGAACTCCGGCCAGTACTCGGCCACCGGGGCGTGGAAATCGAGTTGGCCGCGATCGGCCAACATCAGCGCAGAGAGGAAGGTCATCGTCTTGGTGGTGGACCAGACGTTGATGAGGGTGTCCTCCTGCCAGGGCGTGGTCTTCGCCTCGTCGGTGAACCCGCCCCAGATGTCGACCACCGGCTCGCCGCCCACCATCACCACCACCGACGCCCCGACATCGCTGCCCTCGTCGAGGCTCTTCGACAGTGTGGTGGCCACACCCTCGAACTTCTTGTCCCAGGTGCCCTGGATGTCGGCCATGGGTCGGCCCCCCTCTCGTTGGTCGGCCCCGATATTGCCATCCATCGCCTGTCGACGACAGTCGACGCATCCCGCCCCGGGGGCCTGTGGCCCCCCGGAGCCGGCCCCGGAGCCGGATGGAGCCCCATCCCAAACCCGTTAGCCTGGTGCCCCATGAGTGACACCTCTGCCACCCAGCTCACCCGCACCACCTATGAGCGGCTCCAGGCTGAACTGGAGGATCTCACCACCCGGGGACGGGTGGAGATCGCCAACGCCATCGAGGCGGCCCGGGCCCTCGGCGACCTGAAGGAGAACGGCGACTACCACGCGGCCAAGGACAGCCAGGGAAAGATGGAGTCCCGTATCCGCCAGCTGCAGGCCATGCTGAAGACGGCCGAGGTCGTCGACGGGGAAGTTGTCTCCGACGGCACCGTCGTGCCCGGTTCGGTCGTCACCCTCCGCTACGACGGGGACGACGACGACGACACTCAGACGTTCTTCGTCGGATCCATCGAGGAGCGGCAGGGGGACGTCACCGTGGTGTCGCCGGGCTCGCCCCTGGGGACGGCGATGATCGGTCACGCCGCCGGGGATACCGTCGAGTACGCCGCCCCGGGAGGGAACCTCCGGGTCCACATCGTCAAGATTGGGAACTGACTGATGCCTGAATCGCCCCGCACCCTCTCGGAGAAAGTCTGGGACCGGCATGTCGCCCACACCGGGAGCGGTGAAGATCCCGACATCATCTTCATCGACCTCCACCTGGTCCACGAGGTCACCTCGCCCCAGGCGTTCGAGGGGCTGCGACTGGCCGGGCGGGGGGTGCACCGTCCCGATCTGACCATCGCCACCGCTGATCACAACGTCCCCACCGTCGACATCGACAAGCCGGTGGCCGACCCGATCTCCGCCAAGCAACTCGAGGTGCTGGCGGACAACTGCCGCGAGTTCGGTATCACCTGCTATCCGATGGGCGACGTCAACCAGGGGATCGTCCACATCATCGGCCCCGAGCAGGGGCTGACCCAGCCGGGCATGACCATCGTCTGCGGCGACAGCCATACCTCCACCCACGGTGCCTTCGGCGCCCTGGCCTTCGGCATCGGCACCAGTGAGGTCGAGCACGTGCTGGCCACCCAGACCCTGTCCCAGCGGCGCCCGGCCGCGATGTCGGTGACGGTGGACGGCGATCTCCCGGCCGGGGTGACCGCCAAGGATGTGGTGCTGGCCGTCATCGGGCAGATCGGCACCGGCGGCGGCATCGGCCATGTCATCGAGTACCGGGTGGCGGCCATCCGGGCGCTGTCGATGGAAGGCCGGATGACCGTCTGCAACATGTCGATCGAGGCGGGAGCCCGGGCGGGGATGATCGCTCCGGACGAGACCACCTTCGCCTATCTGGCCGGACGGGACCACGCCCCTAAGGGGGCGGAGTGGGAAGAGGCGGTTGCCGACTGGCGCAGCCTGGCCACCGATCCCGGCGCCGTCTTCGACAAGGAGGTGACCATCGACGCCGCCCATTTGGCCCCGCACGTCACCTGGGGGACCAACCCGGCCCAGGTGGCCCGCATCGACGGCTCCGTCCCCGACCCCGATTCCTTCGCCAGCCCCGCGGAGCGGGAGGCGGCGACCCGGGCCCTCGAGTACATGGGTCTGACCGCCGGCACCGCCCTCCGCGACGTCCCGGTCGACACGGTGTTCATCGGCTCCTGCACCAACGGTCGCATCGAAGACCTCCGGGCGGCGGCTGACGTCCTCCGGGGCCGGAAGGTCCGCAACGGCCTCCGGGCGCTGGTGGTCCCCGGTTCCCACCGGGTGAAGGTCCAGGCGGAGTCCGAGGGGCTCGACGGGATCTTCCTGGGCGCCGGCTTCGAGTGGCGCCAGCCCGGTTGCTCGATGTGCTTGGCCATGAATCCGGACAAGCTGGCCGAGGGGGAACGGGCGGCGTCCACCTCCAACCGCAACTTCGAGGGGCGTCAGGGACGGGGTGGGCGGACCCATCTGGTGTCGCCGGCAGTGGCGGCGGCCACTGCGGTAGCCGGCCACTTCGCCACTCCCGAGGATCTTCACTGATGGAGCCGGTGCGGGTGGTCACCGGCCGCGGGGTCCCCCTCGACCGGTCCGACGTCGACACCGATCAGATCATCCCCTCCGACTGGCTGAAGCGGGTGGAGCGCACCGGGTTCGGTGCCGGACTGTTCGCCGAGTGGCGTGATGACCGCGACTTCGTCCTCAACGACGAGGCCTACGCCGGCGCCACCGTGCTGGTCGCCGGGCCCAACTTCGGGACCGGATCGTCCCGTGAGCATGCGGTGTGGGCGTTGCAGGACTACGGCTTCCAGGCGGTCATCTCCCCGGGGTTCGCCGATATCTTCCGCAACAACTGCACCAAAGTCGGCCTGGTGCCGGTCCAGGTGGATCCGGCGGTCGGTCGGGAACTGCTCGACGCCATTGTGGCCGACCCGTCCCTGGAGATCACCATCGATGTGGAGGCGGGAACCGTCGGAGCCCCCGCCGCCGGCATCGAGACGACCTTTCCGATGGACGAGTTCACCCGCGAGCGGCTGGTCAACGGGTGGGACGACATCGGGCTCACCCTCCGGCACATCGACGAGATCGACGCCTACGAGTCGCGCCGACCCGACTGGCTCCCCGTCACCCGCTGAGCCCGTCGACCGTCAGTCGGTGAGCCCGCCCTTCTGGGGGTGGATCGTCTCGCCGCGAACCAGCATGTCGACGAACTGAGTGATGCGACGGGCCCGGGTGTCGGCCCGCTTGGCCCCGTGGATCCGGAACAGGATGGCGTACCGGTTCTGGCTGGAGAGAATCTCGAACATGGCTTGGGCCCTGGGTTGGGCGGAAAGCGCTGCGGCGAGATCGGCGGGGACCTCCATCCGAGCCTGACCGTGGTAGGCCGCCTCCCAGCGGCCGTCGGCCTTGGCCCGCTCGACTTCGAGCATGCCCTCCGGCCGCATCCGGTCCTCTTTGATTAGTTGCTCGACGAGACCGACGTTCCGCTTCGACCACGGGCTCCGGGGTCGCCGGGGGGTGAAGCGCTGCCGGAAGGTGGTCTCGTCGCGCCGGCCCCGCTGCCCGTCGATCCATCCGTAGCAGAGGGCCTCCTCCAGCGCCTGGGGGTAGGTGAGGTTGGTCGGGTCGGTGGTGCCCTTCTTGGCCAGCACCAGCCAGACTCCGGTCGACTCCTGATGGCCGTGCAGCCAGCTCCTCCAGGCGGCGGCGTTCGCCACCGTCAACTCCAGCCCGTCGTCGGTCGCCACCGGTCAGGCCGGGGTCGGACTGAGGAGCGGCTGGCGGCGGGTCCAGGCCCAGCGGAGGACGGCCAGCGACAGCCCCAGGGTGACGATGTTGATGGCCAGTTCCACCAGCCCGTTGCCTCCCTTGGCCCAGATCCCGTGCTCGAGGTCGTAGAGGGTGTCCATGGCGAAGAGGTAGAGGCCGGCTCCTCCCCCCGCCAACAGCCAGAACAGGGCCGAGGGTCGGCGGGCCCACAAGGTGGCGGCCCCGCCGAACAGGCAGAGCACCAACCAGGCGTCGGCGGCGGGGAAGGCGTTCTCGAATTGGTAATAGGGAGAGGTGTGCACGGAGGCGACCAGAGACCGGTGCCCGAACCAGGCCACCCAGTAGAGGACGGTCACCAACGCCACCACCACCAAGCCCACCGAGATCCGGCGGCGGGTCGAATCGGTGAGGGATGGAACCGGAGCCATGCGATCAGCGTAGGCCCGGCTGGTGGGCGGATCCGGGAACCAACCGGCGGAACCTCCGGCCGACGGTGGGGGTCGCAACCTGACCGGTCAGCGCCGCAACTCGGCCCAGACCCTCTTTCCGCCGACGGTCGCCTCGGTACCCCAGGCGCTCGCCAACCCCGACACGATGTTGAGTCCCCGCCCGGAAGCGCCACGATCGGAGGGGCAGCCCATGGCCGGCATCGCCGGGCTGGTATCAGCCACCGAAATTCGGACGCCCTCCGCGGTGACAGAGAGCTGGACGGTCACCCCGGACTGGCCGTGCATGACGGCATTGGTGACCAGCTCGGTGGCAACCAGGGCGGCATCATCGAGCAGGGCATCCTCACCCCAGTGCCCGAGTACCTCGCCCACGAATCGGCGCACCTCGAAGGGGGCGGAGACGGTTCCCTCGAAGCTCCGCTCGACCGAGATTTCTTCAGCCCACGCCTCGCCGCCCCGAGCCGCGTTTCCGACAATGGCCGAGTGCAGCCGACAGACGTCGCCGAACGCCGGCGACGCCTGGCCATCGGATGAAGAAGCCGGGTAAGCGCAATACAGGGAGAAGGTGGTCCGGCTCAGCAGGTCGTTCCACAGCTCTTCAAGCTCAATCGACGCGTTGACCTGACCGGCGTCCCAGAGGACGGCCACCATCTCGCCGTAGGCCCGAAGCTTCTGGCCGCCGGCGGTGATGGACCGGACCAGTGAGCCCATGGAGGCATCGAACCGGGCCGGATCGGGGTGGCCGTCGACCATGAACTGCGACAGGGCCTCCTCCGCGTCGACCAGGATCAGGCGACGCGCTTCCACCAGCCGGTCGGTGGCGGCTCCCCCGTCGTCCAGGTAACCCTCGAAGCCCCGACGATGAGCCGGGGTGGCGACGACCAGACATACCTCTCCGGCGGCAATGGCGCCGTCCAGATAGGCGCCGACTCCCCGGGTCAGTTCGGTCTCGTCGGCATAGAACTGGACGACGTGGTGGTGTTCGGCATCAACGAGGGCTGACGCGGGTCCGGCCACGGCTGCTCCACCCTTTCTCGTCGTCGGTACAAACCATCGTATATGTCCCTGCGTGTGACAAAAGGTCAGGGTTCGGGGACCAGGGAGATAACGGTGGGCTCTACCCGATCTGGTGGTAGCCAAACAATCTCGCCCCCCGACGCCTCCACCGCCTTGGAACCACCGTCCCGCTCCCGGGCGGGTGCATCCACCCGAGAGCTCAGCCCCGCCCGGAACTAGGGTGGAGCCATGTTCAAGAGCCTCCTCAAGTGGACGGTAAGGCTCACCGCCGTCGCCGCGGTGGTGGCCGGCGTGGCCCGGCTCCTCGGCTCGAGATCGGGCGCCCCCGGGACCAGCGGACCGATCGCCACCATCGGCGGAGACACCTGGCCCCCGGTGCCGGTCAACCCGGATCGCCAGGGCTGACTGACGTCCACCTCGCCGGTCTATGACCGGATCGGCGTCGGCTACTCGCAGGGCCGGCGCACCGATCCCAGCTGGGCGGCCGCCATCGAGGCGGCACTGGGCGACGCCGCCTCGGTGATCAACGTGGGTGCCGGCCACGGCTCCTACGAGCCCGACGACCGGGCGGTGATCTCGGTCGAACCATCGACGGTGATGTTGGGGCAGCGCCCCCCTGGCTCGGCGCCGGCGATCCAAGCGGTGTCCGAGCACCTTCCCCTCGCCGACAACGCCGCCGATGCCGCCTTGGCGGTGTTGACGGTCCACCACTGGGAAAACTGGCGGGCGGGGATCGACGAGCTCTGCCGGGTGGCCCCGCTCCGGATCGTCGTCCATTTCGACCCCGCCCATCACGATCAGCAGTGGCTGATCCGGGACTACGTCCCCGAGATCGGCGACCTCGATGCCAGCCGCAACTCCTTCCAGGAGGTCGTCGACCGGCTGGCGGCCGACGTGAGCGCACTCCCCCTCAGCCGGGACTTCGCCGACGGCGTCATCGGGGCGTTCTGGTGCCGCCCGCATGCCTATCTCGACCCCGCCGTGCGCAGCCATATGTCAGGGTTCGCCCAGATCGACCCCGCGGTGGTCGAGGCGGCCATGGCCCGGCTGGCCGATGACCTGGACAGCGGGGTCTGGGCCCGGCGCAACGCCGCCCTGTCCGAGGCCACCAGTTTCGATGCCGGGTTCCGCCTGTTGGTGTCCAGGGGCGAATGACTCCCTGAAGATCCTCCAGATCGGCTCACTTGAGAAGCTCGATTCGATTCCATTTCAAACGCCAGTCGAACTACCTCGTCCCGGTCGGCGTACACCGTGGGCGGCGTGGCGGCATCAACTCGGTGATACGTCATTGTCGGCCGAAGTGCTCTCGAGCTCCCGACCGGCGGTTTCCGGAAAGAACATCCCGATGAGGACGGCGCCGGCCAGCGGCCCTGCGGCCAGGACGACGACCGAACGGGCGACTCCCCCGCCGGCATGGATGAGCGAGCCGGCAATGACGAAACTCAATGCCTGACCCACAACTCGGGCCGCACCCACCGCGCTTCCCCCCAGGGCGCGCAGCGGGGTGGGGAAGAGCTCGGCACCGAAGCCAGAGCTTGTCGGCCACGATCCGAACTGACCGATATAGGCCAGCGCCAGCGCGCCGAACAACTCCCCGCGCCCTCGCGCCAGGATGAAGAAAGAGAAAAGCCCGACCGCGCTGATGATCAGGAAGAGGCAGCAGATCGGCTTGCGCCCGTATCGGTCACTCATCGACCCCGCCATCAAGAGCACCGGGATGGCGATCGCCCCGGCCCCCACCACGACAAGATCGGCGGTGGTGGCCGAAAGGTGGCGCTCCGTCTGCATGAAGTCGACCACGAAGACGACCGCTTGGGTGGTGAGGCTCAACAGGACCGCCGTCACGCCAATCAGCAGGAGGGATTTGCGATACGGCGGGCGCAGGATGGAAGTCCAGGGCCGAGCCAGTTTCCGGGCCCGAGAAGCCACCGCAAACCGTCGGCTCTCGGGGAGACGACGACGAAGCACGGTCGTCACGGCCAGCACCGGCACCGCGGCAACATAGAGCCACCGCCAGGACACGTTGGCGGGCTCGAGGATGGTCCCATAGAGGATCGCCGACCACCCGACACCGAGCGCGGAGAGGGTGGCCAGCCATCCGAATCCCAATCCCCGGGCTCTGGCCGGCAGCTCTTCGGCCACCAGGGTCCATACCAGAGCCGTCTCCACTCCGAGGAAGAACCGGGCCACGCACTGGAAGGCGACGAACGTGCCGATCGACGGGGCCAAGGCGGTGGCCAGGGTGGCAACCGTGTAGCCACTGATCGAGACCAAGAGCAGGCGCCGGCGGCCGTGACGATCCGCCTTCCTGGCCAGTACAACCGCCGGGAGGGCGCCGAGGTAGATCAGGCTCACCCACAGGGAGGCATCACCTTGGCTCAGGTGGTAGGTCGCCCGCAGACGGGGCAACGCCACGATGAGGACGTTGAGGTCGTAACCCTCGAAGAAGCTCGCCGCCCCGAGTAGCCAGAGGAGTCTCCAGTGGTCGGGCGTGAGCAGCCGTGCCCCCACCGACAGGCGATCCAGGCCGGGGGCCGGGGCCCCGGGTTCGGCAGAAGACAGCGAAAGCACCGGGGCTCAGTACACCGGCGGCGGCTCGAAGCCGCCCCGGACTCCGCCGAGACGGCGGGCGAAGTCGATGGTGGTGCGGTCTTCGAGATAGGGCCCGACGATCTGGATCCCCACCGGCAACCCACCGGCGGTCCTGCCAACCGGCGCCACGGTGGCGGGCAGGTACGCCTGCCCGACCATGCCATTCCACATCATCTGGTCGACATACCGCCGGCGGTGACCGCTTCCCCGCATGGTTCGGAAGATGATCGCTCCACCGAAGCGGTGGTTGTGAGCGATGGCGGCCACCGGGCTGACCGGGCACAAGAGAATGTCATGACGTTCGAAGAACGCCGCCCAGGCCCGCCGGTACTCTTCGCGGGCCTCGTGGGCGAGGATCCAGTCGCGGTGGCTGGCGCCGCCGTAGCGGAGCACCCGTGAGAGTTGATTGTCGCCGGGGACGGGCGGAGTGAGCATCCAGGGCCACCTGGCCGGCCACCCCCGGGTGAACGGCAGTCCGTGGGAGAGGGCCCCGTAGAGCAGTTTCTGGAAGTTCCGAAACGAGTCCTTCAGTGGCACCGCCGGGCGGGCGGTTTCATCGACGGCCACGCCGGCGGCTCGGAGGGATTGAACCGCGCCGCGCAGCGGGGCCAGCACTTCAGGGTCGGTGGGGCAGTCGGGATCGTCGAGCCAGGCAGTTACCCGATAGTCCGCTAATTGCGCCCGGCGGGCAGGCGGGAGGTCGAGGTGCCACGCCGCCGCTCGGGCCGGATCGGGTCCGGCCAACACGTCGAGCGCCAACTCGAGGTCGTCAGCCGATCGGGCCAGCGGTCCGGGAGTGGCGATGTCGGGCTCGGCCCGGTACCCGGGTGGAGCCGTCACCCCCGGGGGGTCGGCCACCACACCGAACGACGGCTTGTGCCCGTAGACGCCGCAATAGTGAGCCGGTATCCGGATAGAGCCGGCGATATCGCCGCCGAGTTCGAGGCCGGTGAGGGCGGCCGCCACCGCCGCCGCCGAACCCCCTGAGGACCCACCGGGGGTGCGAGCCGGATCCCACGGGTTATTGGTCGTCCCGAACTGGCGGTTGTAGGTCTGGACATCGGCGCCCATCGGAGGAAGGTTCGTCTTGCCAAAGATGACCGCTCCGGCCGCCCGCAACCTGGCGACGGGAACGGAGTCGTAGTTGGGGACGTACTCGCTGGTGGTCCGGTTCCCGAAGGTCGTGCGCATCCCTGAGGTGGCGAACTGGTCCTTCACCGTCATGGGCAGCCCGTGGAGACGACCGGTGAACTCACCACGCGTCAGGGCCCGGTCAGCCTCGTCGGCCTCGTCCCGGGCCCGGTCGGCATCCATGGTCACCACCGCCCGGAGGGCCGGGTTGTGGGTGGCGATCCGGGCCAGGTAGTGCTCCAGCACCTCCCGGCTCGAGACCTCGCCGCGCCGGAGGTAACCCACCAGCTCGGTCGCCGACATGAATCCGATGTCTGCCATGGAGCGATTATTAGAGCTACCCTATTTTTATTGCAACCCTAACTTTAAGGACACGAAATGGGCTTGAGAGAGCAGAAAAAGCAGCAGATGCGGGAGCGGCTCTACGGAACGGCCACCACCCTGTTTCGAGAGCGCGGCTTCGAGGCCACCCGGGTGAAGGACATCATCGGAGAGGTCCAGGTCTCGGAAGCCACCTTCTTCAACTACTTCCCCACCAAGGAATCGGTGCTGGTGGCTTCCGAGCTCGAGATCAAGGAGCTCTATGCCGAGTTCCTCCGCCAACTGTTGGCTCGTTCGTCCGAGCCGGTGGTGGACCGGGTGCGAGACCTGGTCAGCGTTCTCGGTCAGGTCTTTGCCGCCGACCGGGCGTTCATGGCCGCGGTGGTCGGCCGCACCGGGGTGTTCTACGGCTCGACCGGTCGAGCCAAGGAGATGGACATGGAGAACTTCGCCCTGCTGGCCGAGCTGTTCGACCAGGGAAGGCAGTCCGGCGAGATCGACGCCGCCTGCCCCTCGATGCAGTTGGCCGAGGTTCTCACCGCCATCTTCATGCTCACCATCACCAACTGGATCACCGGCTGGTGGGGTGACCTCGGCAACCTCGAGCCGCGGCTCATGCAAGCGGTGGGGATCTTCCTAGACGGCTGCCGGACTTCGGGGACGTAGCCCGGGCTATCAGAATCCGTTAAAGAGGCAAGGGCTCCGGGTCATGAGGGGCACTGCTTCATTGATACACCCCACCTGCCCGACCGCCCTTCCGATGACGCTTATCGCCTCTTGAGCCAAGCTTTGTGCATACCCTAAAAGGCCGAACTCGACGATGGGTACCACCGGATTCTCGTCAACGGTTATCGACAGCGACGCCTCGGCGGTCTGGGCAAGGGCATCGGTCACCTGCACGGTGAAAAGGCTGGTTTCCTGCACCACCGGAGTGCCGGAAATCGAGCCTGACGACGACAGCGAAAGCCCGGTAGGCAGGCTCCCCGACACCACGGCCCAGGTGTAGACCGGCGTGCCGCCTGTGGCGTCCAGGGTCGCAGAATACGCAGTGAGGGGCACGGCATCCGGCAGCGAGGTGGTGGTGATCGACACCGGCGTTGCCGCCTGAGCTACTGAGGGTACTGCGACCATCGTGGCGCCGACCACCATCGCGACACTTGCAACCACAATCTTCAAACGCATCCTCTATCCCCCACTCTCTCTTGCCCGGCTGCGATCGGTAGGAGCGATCAGGTACCGAAATGGATAACGCCGACGAACCCCTGGACTGGCGTTCTTCCGGTGAATTTGGTGTCCGGGTCAACGAAACAGGCCTGCGCCCGTGGCCCTACCCGGCGGCGGTCAGTTGCCCGGAACGCCCGACTCCCATTGCCGGACGTGGACGCAGTCGGTGACCTGGATCGAGTACTCCTGGTAGAAGTCCTCGCGACCTCGTCGCTGGGCCTCCCGGTGGCGGGGGTCGTCCCGCCAGGCCCGCTGGGCCTCGGCGGTGGCGAAGGTGATCAACGACACCCGTTCCCCGTCGGGGGCGGTGAACGCCTTGAAGTCGACGAAGCCCGGGGCCTGCCGGGCGATCGCCTCAATCTCCGCGGCCAGCTCCCCGTAGGCCGGGTTGGCATCGGGTCGGAGTCGCGAGCGGAACACGGTGACGACCTGGGACGGACTCAGTGCCGGCGTCACCACCGGGCTAGGTCTGGATGGTGTGGACGTCGCTGATCCCCGCCGATCCCCGCAGACGCTCGAGGGCGTCATCGGGAACCAACTGGTCGGTGGACAGCACCATCAGCGCGGTGTTGCCGGTGGCGGAGGGGCCGACGGCCATC
>DATARI010000106.1:0-7380 GCA_036264255.1 Acidimicrobiales bacterium
CGGTCACCGCCGCTCTCGGGTCCCACGTCGACCTGGCCGCCACCATCTGTGCGTTGGCCCGGGTGGCCCCCTCGGCGACGACGCCCACCATCCAGGGGGCCGACCTCTCCCCCGTCCTCGCCGACCCGACGGCATCGGTCCGAGACCATGTCCTCTTCGCCCAGGACTCCGCCCAGACCGAGAACCTCAACAAGGTGCGCTACGCCCTCCGCGGTTTCTACGACGGCCGGACCAAGTACGCCCGCTACTACGGGGTGGGCGGTGGGAAGCCGTCGACCGGGCTGTGGGGAAAGTCGCCGGGGGCCAAGCTGTTCGACGTCGACTGCTCGTTCGACGACAACGACCACGAGTGGTACGACCACGACTCCGACCCCGACGAACTGGTAAACCTGGCCAACGATCGGGCCCGCCGCGGGGAACTCCGCGACGTCTACGAGCGGATGCGCGCCTACGAGGCGGAGTCCTTCATTCCCTTCGGCACCCCGGCCAGCTGACGGCCCGTGTCGCGGCGGTCGGGAACCGGGTTGAGCGCTTGGGTCCCCATCATCGCTCCCGAAGCGGCCCGGGGTCGTTCGACCAGCCGGTGGCCGCAACCATCAGGACCAACACGTGGGGTAGGCACCGTTGTGCGCACCCAGTCAGGTTTGCGACAATGACCGGATGGCGGAGGAGGCTCCCAGCCGCTCGATCGACCGCGGCACCATCGTCGCCCTGGCCGGAACGTCCTTGGTCATCTTCGTGGTGGCCAACGACTTCACGTCGCTGTCGGTTGCACTCCCGGCCATCGAGCGGAACTTCCACGTCGGGGTGTCCACCGTCCAGTGGACGATCAACTCCTACGCGCTGGGATTTGGAGTCCTCACCATCCCGGGGGGGCGCCTGGCGGATCTCTTCGGCCGCCGGAAGATGTTCGTCGTCGGGGCGGCCATCTTTGCCGGATTCTCCCTCGTCGCCGCCCTGACCCCGGATATCGTCGGATTGATCGCCGCCCGGGCCCTGATGTCGGTAGGGGGAGCGCTGATGTGGCCCGCCGCCCTCGGCATGACCTATTCGCTGCTACCCGAATCGCGCCGGGGTCTGGCCGGTGGCCTGGTGCTCGGAGTGGTGGGCCTCGGGAACGCCGCCGGCCCTCTCATCGGAGGTGTGCTCACCGATGCGTTCGGCTGGCGCTACATCCTGGGCCTGAACGTACCGATCGCCGCCATCGCCGTGGTCGTCGCCCTTCGTTGGGTTCCCGAGAGCCGGGAGCCATCGGCGGAACGCAGGATCGACTGGTGGGGGATGTCGGTTCTTTCCGGGGCCTTGGTAGCCCTCCTGTTGGCCTTGGATCAGGCCCCTACCTGGGGCTGGGCAAGCGACGGGGTCATCGGCCTGCTCATCGGATCGGCGATGTTGTTCGTCGCCTTCCTGGTGGTGGAACGACTCGCGAGGGATTGGGCCCTCATTCCTCCTGAGGTGGTCCACAACCGCGAGTTCCGGGCGGCCCTTCTGGCCATTCTGCTGATGAGCATGACGTTTTTCACCGTGCTCGTCTACCTGCCCCAATTCACGGAAAAGTTGCTCGGTTTCTCCGCTCTCCGTTCGGGCGTCGGGTTGTTGCCACTGATGATCGTCTTCGGTGGCTCTTCGTTCGTGGCCGCTCGGCTCTACGAACGGTACGGAGCCAAGCGGGTGGCGGTGGGCGGCGCGGTCTGCCTCCCGCTCGGGATGCTGGCGCTGTCGTTCCTGTCGGTCGGCTCTGGATACGACGTACTGGTCCCCGGGATGGTGGTGCTGGGCCTCGGCACCGGGCTGTTCTACTCGGCGGCGTTCACCGCCGGGGTGTCTTCCCTGTCGGCGGACCGGGCCAGCCTGGCCAGCGGGATCATCTACATGGTGCAGGTGGCCGGCGGTTCGATCGGCCTGGGGGTGGCGACGGCCATCGTGACTGCCGTCGGCGGCAACCAGGCGCGAGCGGGCGGCCATGCCCAGGCCGCATTTGCCCACGGGGTACAGACCAGCTTCCGGGTAAGCGCCGCCCTGGCGCTCGCCGGAGTGCTGGTCACCGTCGGATTCGTCGGCGGACGGCTCCGCCGAGCCCACCGGGCGGGAGATGTCTCCCAGGACAAGATTTGGACACGACTCCTCCACCTCGGATCCCCACCCGTTCGACCCACCGGTGACTAGGACCCCAATGGGGAAAGCGATCCAACCACCGGCCCGCCGCGGTGACCTCCGCGACCTCTACGAGCGGATGCGCGCCTACGAGGTGGAGTCTTTTTTCCCCTTCGGCGCCGACGCCACCTGATCGGCCAGCTGCAGCCGGAGGTGCTCGACCAGCCCCCGGCACCCTGCCTCGATCATGCCCAGGCAGGCCTCGAAGTCGGCCCGATCGCCGTAGTACGGATCGGGGACGTCCATGTTGCCCTGGGCCCTCGGGTCGTAGGAACGGAGCAGGACCAGCTTGGCCTCGTGGTCGTCCCGTCCCCCGGCCCGATGGCGGGCCAGTCCCCGGAGGGTCTGGTGGTGGTGGCGGGCCATGGAGACCACCAGGTCGGTGTCGTCCAGCCAGACGGTCTCGAACGCCCGTGCCCGGTGCCCGTGATCGACATAGCCGTGGGCGTGGAGGACCTCGGCGGCCCGGGGATCCATCGGCTCGCCGGCGTGCCAGTTGCCGGTCCCGGCACTGGAGATCTCCAGGTGGTCGCCCAACGTCGAGCCGTCGGCCATCGGGGTGCCGGCGGCCAGGTGGCGGAGGACCACGTCGGCGATCGGGGACCGGCAGATGTTGCCGGTGCAGACGAAGCAGACCCTCATACCGGCTCCGGGTCCTGACGAGTGCGGGGCAGGGACGAGGTCAGGGTCGGGGTGGGGGCCGACTCAAGCAGCGACTCGAAGAAGGCCCGGTCCTGGAAGAGAGGCACATCGGCGAGGAACATCTTGCCGTAGCGCTCGAAATACATCAGCTGCTTGCCCAGGAGGAACGTGCCCCGGTCGAACTCGGAGTCGGTGCCGCCCGACTCGTCGGCCAGCCGGCGGAGCTTCCGCTGGGCCCGGAGCCGGCCGGCCACCGCCCGGACCGAGCGGTTCTGGGCCTCGATCCCCTGGGCTTTGGCCGCCTGCACCTGGGGCGCCTGGATCAGCGCCCCGAGGCTCACCTCCCCGAACGGGCGCAGGAGGATCGGCTCGATCAATCCCTGGACGAAGACGGCCAACTCATCGTCGGACAGGCCCAGCCCCTGCTGCATGGCCGGACCGTAGGTGCGGGTGAGGTGGGCGGCGATGTCGCCCCAGGCATCCTGGTTGCCGAGCACCGCCTCCAGCAGGCGGATGAAGAAGTAGTGGGTCTCGGGGTCGAGGCGTCCAACGATGCCCCAGTCGATGACCCCGATGCGGCCGTCCCGGAGCAGGAGCATGTTGCCGGCGTGCACGTCCCCGTGGAACGCCCCCCACCGCACGGTGGTGAGGAAGAAGGCCCGCACCACCTGCTCGACCAGCGGGGCCGGGTCCACCCCGAACCGGGCGGCACCGGACAGGTCGTCGATGGGCACCCCGTCGAGGAACTCCATGGTCAGCACGTTGGGCCCGGACAGCTCCGGGTAGGGCCTGGGCACCACGATGAGCGGGAGGTCGAACTCCTCCAGCAGGATGCGGAAGGCGGCCAACGCCCGGGCCTCGTTGCGGAGGTCGAGCTCCTCGCCGATCTGGACCCGGAATCCGGAGAACAGCTGCATGAGGGTCCCGGCCGACTGGTCGCCGGTCTGCTTGGCCACCATGTCGAGCAGCGGCTGCAACAGGTCGAGGTCGATCGACACCATCGACTCGATGCCGGGGCGGAGGACCTTGACGGCCACATCGGTCCCGTCGTGGAGGGTGGCCCGGTGGACCACCGCGATGGAGGCCCGGCCGATCGGGTTGGGGTCGAAGTGGGTGAAGGCCTCATGCAGCGGCATCCCGAGGTCGCTCTCGATCACGTCCCGGACCGTCTCGAAGTCGACTTTCGGGCCGGTGTCGAGGCAGGCCCGGAACTCGTCGGCGAACTCCTCGCCGAACACCCCCGGCGACGAGGCCACCAGCTGGCCGAACTTCATGTAGGTGCCGCCGAGGTCCTCGAAGGTCTTCCGCAGCGGGCGGGCCAGCACCGCCAGGGGCAGCGGGCCCTGGCGGGCGTGGCGGAGCTGGCGGAACGCCACCCCGGTGAAGTGCTTGGCGGACACCTCGGCGATCACCGCGCCGCGCCGGGCCAGCTCCCGCCGGGTGGGTCGGGGCAGCCTCCGGGCGTGGATCCGGGGGATCCGCGGATCGGATGTGGCAATGGCGAGCACCATGCCGAGCAGCCTACGGGTCGGAGGACTCGGTGGTTTCCCCTCCGACGCGGTCGTCGGAGACGGCGGGGTTCGGAGGACCGAGGGTGCTGGCACCCGGCAGGGAGGCTGGTTAGGGTGACCCGCCACCACAGCCTGGTGGTCCGCTTTCGGGCTCCGCACCTGAAGAAGTCGACGCCATCATTGGTACGCTCCCTTCGATAGCGGACGCAACCTGCCGAGCGTCCGGCTCGGCCGGGGGCCGATCGAGGAAGCCAAGGGAGCGGAAGGAACCATGAGCGAACCCGTCCAGGAGCCGAGCCAGCAGATGGGACACGGGGTGAACCAGCGGGCATCGATCCGGATGACACCGGAGGAGGTCGACGCCTTCCTCCACGAGCGGCGCCCGATGACCATGTGCACCCTCAACCACGACGGCTCCATCCACGCGGTGGCCATGTGGTACGGATTCCTGGAGGGGGCGGTCGCCATCGAGACCAAGGCCAAGGCCCAGAAGGCGGTGAACCTGACCCGGGACCCGCGCATCACCTGCATGTTCGAGGACGGCGACTATTACGAAGAGCTGCGGGGGGTCGAACTGGTGGGCCACGCGGAGATGGTGGAGGATCCCGACCGCCGGTTCGACCTCGGAATCAACCTCTTCGAGCGGTACTACGGCAACTACTCCGAGGACCTCCGCCCCTTCGTGGAGACGATGCTCAACAAGCGGATCGTGGCCAAGCTGATCGTCGACCGGGTGGTGTCCTGGGACCACCGCAAGCTCGGTCTCCCCTCCACCCGTCCGGCGTCCTAGGGGGTCGTGGTGGCCGCCCACCCGATGAGCGATGACGAGGTACGGGCGTTCGTGCTGGCCGAGCCGCCCCGTACCGCCAAGGTGGCAACGGTGCGGGCCGACGGCAGCCCCCACCTCGCCCCGGTCTGGTTCGCCCTGGACCCCTCCACCGCCGACGGCGACAACCCGCTCGGGGACATCGTCTTCAACACCGACGTCGACTCGGTGAAGGGCCGGACCCTGCGGCGGGACCCGCGGGTGAGCATCTGCCTCGACGACGAGCGGCCCCCGTTCTCCTTCGTGATTATCCAAGGCGAGGCGACCCTGAGCGACGATCTCGAAGAGGTGGCCCGCTGGTCGGCCGTCCTCGGTGGGCGCTACATGGGGGCGGACCGGGCCGAGGAGTACGGGCGCCGCAACGGCGTGCCCGGTGAGCTCTTGGTGCGGGTGCGACCCCGGCACATCGTGGGAGTGGCCGAGCTCGCTTCCTGATCTTCCTGCGGTCGTGCGTCGGGTTTGATTTCGGCGCTCGACATCAGGCTCTGGGTAGGCGGCGATCAACCCGCGCGTCACGCTCGGCGAGCGTGTATCAAGACACCGGTCTCGCCGCCACTCCGGCGACGTGGCACCGCGGCGGCGCGGACTGCTAGACGTATCGGAGATGAGGGGGGAATTTCGATGATTCTTGACCGTTTCCAATTGACCGACAAGGTGGCCATCGTCACCGGGGCGGGCCGTGGCATCGGCGCCGGCACCGCGGTGGCGTTGGCCGAGGCGGGAGCGGACGTGGTGATATCCGCCCGCAGCGAGGACCAACTGGCAGTGGTGGCGAGCGCCATCGAGGCCGCCGGACGGAAGGCGGTGGTGGTGCCGGCCGACCTCAGCGACCTCGACGCCGTCGCCGGACTGGTCGACCATGCCCGAAAGGCCTTCGGCCGACTGGACCTGGTGGTCAACAACGTGGGCGGGGCCATGCCCCGACCGTTCCTCGACACCTCGCCCGGCCGTCTCGAGCAGGCGTTCCACTTCAACGTGGCGACCGCCCATGCCCTGTTGCGACCGGCGGTGGCGTTGATGCTCGAGAACGACGGGGGTTCGGCCGTCAACATCTCCTCGGCCATGGGCCGGATGGCCGGCCGGGGCTACCTGGCCTACGGCACCGCCAAGGGGGCCCTCGCCCACTACACCCGACTAGCGGCCGCCGATCTCTCCCCCCGGATCCGGGTCAACGCCATCGCGGTTGGCTCGGTCGCCACCTCCGCCCTCGACATCGTCATGCAGACCGACGAGCTGCGGACCGCGCTGGAGGAAAGTACCCCGCTCGGACGGATCGGCGACCCCGAGGACATCGCCGCCGCGGTGGTGTACCTGGCCTCCCCCGCCGGGTCCTACATCACCGGCAAGGTGCTCGAAGTCGACGGTGGCATCGAGCGGCCCAACCTCGACATGGGCATCCCCGACCTCTGAGCCCGCCTGCCCACCGGACCTGACGCGCCTGACTGACCGACTGACCGAACGAGGAGATCGCCATGAGCCGCACCTACCGAGTCGTCGCCTGGAGCACCGGCAACGCCGGCCGGCACGTCATCGCCGGAATCGACGCCCGACCCGACCTCGAACTGGTCGGCCTCTGGGTGTCCAACCCGGACAAAGTCGGTCGGGATGCCGGCGAGCTCGCCGGGCTCGACCGGGAGCTGGGAATCGCCGCCACCAACGACGCCGAGCAGCTGCTGGCCCTCAAGCCCGACGTGGTGATCCACACCGCCATGGCCGACAACCGGCTGAATGAGGCGCTGGCCGACATCGAGGGGATGCTCCGGGCCGGGGTCAACGTGGTGTCGTCAGGACCGGTCTTCATGCAGTACCCGTTCGGCGTGGTCGACGACTCGATGATCGAGCCGCTCCAGACCGCCGCCACCGAGGCCGGCGTCTCGCTGTTCGTCAACGGGGTCGATCCCGGATTCGCCAATGACGCGCTGCCTCTGGTCCTCACCGGGGTGAGCGAGCGGATCGATGAGCTCCGGGTGTCCGAGGTCCTCAACTACAACACCTACAACCAGGGGATGGTCCTCTTCGACATCATGGGGTTCGGCCGTTCCATGGATCAGGTGCCCATGATCCTGCTGCCGGGGGTGTTGACCACCGCCTGGGGCAGCGTGGTGCGCCAGCTGGCGGCCGGACTCGACGTCGAGCTCGACTCGATTGAGGAGTGGTACGAGCGATTGCCCGCCACCGAGACATTCGAGGTGGCGGCCGGGACCATCGACAAGGGCACCGTCGGGGCCCTCCACTTCGAGGTCAGGG
>DATARI010000171.1:0-2773 GCA_036264255.1 Acidimicrobiales bacterium
CCCCCCCCCACGGCGGCCTGGCCGCGTCGTGGGTGGCGCCGAGACCGCCGGCCGGGCCCTCTCCGTGGACGGGGGCGGGGGCGGATTCGGCGATCAACGAGTTGCGGATCCGTTTCGCCCGGGGCGAGATCAGCAGCGAGGAGTACTGGCAGCGAGCCGCGGTTCTGGGCTACGCGCCCTCGCCCCCGGCCTCGGCCGGTCCTGCGGCCCCACCTTCGCCCGGTCCCGAGCCCTCGGCCTCGCCCGGTCCTGGGGCCGCCGCCCCACCCCCTCCGGGTCCGCCCCCACCGCCTGACGCCTAATCGCGAGGCGGCGGACGAGACCTTCAGTCGGTAGGGGACTCCACCGTGCGGAAGGCGAAGGGGAGGTCGCCGATCCGGACCAGCACCGACGCCACTGTTCTTCCCAGGGGAGCCAGCGCCTCGTCGAGCCGGGTCGGGTCTTCGAGGAGGGACTCCTCCAGCGGGCAGGATCCCTCGTAGGACACCTCGATGGCGTACTCCGGGCGGCCCGGGCCGTTGGGGAGAACGTGTTCGACAGTGGTGGCGCTCCGGTGGAGCGGTTCGTCCCCGATCACCGCGATCTGGTCCGGCAGCACCCCGAGCAACAGGTCGGGATCCGGGGCCACTTCGAGGCCCTGAACCCGGAAGGCGATCTCCACCAGCAATTCGGGAATCTCATCGGAATCGTCGTCGATCGACCAGCTGCGGTAGGCGGACTGGCTCCAGGTCGGCCAGTCGAAGCTGGTGTCGACCCGGATACGGGCCGGGCGGGGCTCGCCGGGGAGGCTGTGGGAGGTCTCGAAGCTGACATCGCCGAGGAAGACGTCGACCTGAAAGCGTTCCTCGACGGCCTGGCGCTGGAGCAACGCCGACTCGAAGGATCGACGGTGGGAAGTGACAACTTGGGCGAAGACGTGGTCGAGCATGGCGGGGCAGAGGCTACCGTTCTTCCGTGGACGTCCCCCTTCGCCCGAGCCAGGGAACTGACTGGTGTCAGCGGCGGGTCATCGCCTATGCCCATCAGGGTGGGGCCTGGGAGGCGCCGTCCTCGACCCTGCACGCCATCGAGGCGGCACTGGCCGCCGGGGCGACCGGTATCGAGCTCGACGTCCACGCCACCTCCGATGGGCATCTGGTGGTCAGCCACGATCCGACCGTCGACCGGACCACCAACGGTTCGGGGAACTTCGCCGATCTCACCCTGGCCGAGGTGCGGGAGCTGGACAACGCCTACTGGTGGGCCCCCGGCGCCGACGTGTCCCCGGGGCTGGATCCGGGCAGCTATCCGTTCCGGGGCCGGGCGCCGGGCGATCGCAATTTCGGCGTCGCCACCCTCGAGGAGGTGTTGGAGGAATTCCCCGGGGTGGTGCTCAACTTGGACATCAAGCAGACTGCCCCGGAAGTGGTCCCCTACGAGGAGAAGCTGGCCGACGTGCTGCAGCGCTACGGCCGGGGCGACGATGTGATCGTGGCGTCGTTCCTGGACCGCGCCACCGATGCATTCTCAACCTTCGCCCCCGACATCCCCACCTCGGCCGGCACCGCGGCGGTGGCTGCCTTCTTCCAGGCGGTGAAGGCGGGGGAGGATCCGGCCCCGATGCACCACGTCGCCCTCCAGGTTCCGGCCACCCACGCCGGAATGACGCTGGTCGACCAGAGCTTCGTCGACGCCGCCCACCGGTTGGGGCTGGCGGTCCACGTCTGGACCATCGAGGAAGAGACGGAGATGCGGCGCCTGTGCGACCTGGGGGTCGACGGCATCATCACCGACGTGCCTACCGTCCTGGTCAGGGTGCTCGACGACCGCTCGGAAGCGTGGCGGCCGGGGACGAACGACGGATGATCCTGCGGGTCAGAACGACCAGCGCGAAGGGCTCAGCCCCGGCCGCAGTTCGGCTTCTTGCCGTGGTTGGCCTTCTTCTTGGCCCTGAGCTTGCGCTTGTTGGTTCGTTTGGACACAGTTCGAAGAGGCTACTCGGGATCGCGGCTCCCGAGCCAACGGGGGGCCGCCAGTGAGCTGGCTGCTGCGGGACGGAGACGTGCTGGCCACCGCGGAAGTGGCGTCCAGCTTCGGCCAGCGGTCCAAGGGGCTGTTGGGTCGTACCTCCTACGAGGGGGCGATGGTCCTGCCCCACACCCGGGCCGTCCATACCCTCGGCATGCGGTTCGGCATCGACGTCGCCTTCTGCGACAAGGAGATGGTGGTGCTCGATGTCACCACCCTGGCCCCGTGGCGGATGTCGCTCCCCCGACGCCGGGGTCGCTCGGTGATCGAGGCCCAGGCCGGGGCGTTCGAACGCTGGGGGCTGCGGGTGGGCGACCATCTGGAGCTCCGGTGACCGTCGATCCGGAAATCCTGGAGGAACTGGAGGGGTGGGCCGACGATGACGAGGAGGACGACGACGAGACGACGGAGGCGGACCCGGTCCCAGTCCGAGGACGATCCGACCGAGACGGTCCCACCGACGGGGGATCCCTGGTGTTGGTGGCCACTCCCATCGGCAATCTCGGCGATCTGTCCCCCCGGGCCGCCGAGGTGTTGGCCATGGCCGATGTCATCTACTGCGAGGACACCCGGCACTCCCGCAAGCTGTTGACCCACGCCGGTATTACCGGGGCATCACTGCGGTCCCTCCACGAGCACAATGAGGAGGAGCGGATCGACGAGGTCCTCCGTTCGCTGGCGGAAGGACGTGTGGTGGCGGTGGTCACCGACGCGGGAATGCCGGGCATCTCGGACCCGGGCAGCCGGCTGGTGGCCGCCGCCGCTG
>DATARI010000195.1:0-4618 GCA_036264255.1 Acidimicrobiales bacterium
CCTGGACACGCACCTGACGAAGGGAACTGGGCGGCTCTCGCCTACGAGCTCAGGCCGGGCCTCGGGTCAGGAGCATGGAGCCGGCGATCGGGCCGCCGCCGTTGGCGACGACCGCCACCTCGTGCCGTCCGGGGATCTGGCGTTCCCCACCGTCGCCGCGGAGCTGGACGCAGGCCTCGTGAATCAGGCCGAAACCGTGTAGCCGCCCCGCCGACAGCTGGCCCCCGGCGGTGTTGAGCGGGAGCTCGCCGTCGAGGGCGATCCTCGACCCGCCCTCCACGAACGCCCCGCTCTCTCCTCGGCCGCAGAGGCCGAGGGCCTCGAGCCAGACCAGGGGGAGGATGCTGAACCCGTCGTAGAGCTGGGCCAGGTCGACGTCGGACGGGCGCAGTTCGGTCCGCTCCCACATGCTGGCGCCGGCGTCGCGGGCGGCCATGGTGGTCATATCATCGAACTGATCCCAGCTCGGCCGTCCCCGCAGCGCGGTGCCGACCGCGTTCACGTAGGCGGCGGGGTGGGGGGCGTCGGGGGCGTAGTCGACATGGGAGACGACCACCGCGGTGGACCCGTCGCAGGGAGCGTCACAGTCGTAGAGGCAGAACGGGGTGGTGATGGTACGGGCGGCCAGGTAGTCGTCCATCGACATCGGCTGGCGATAGAGGGCCTTGGGGTTGAGGACGGCGTTGCGCCGGCCGTTGAGCGCCACTTGGCCGAGCTGCTCCCGGGTGAGGCCGAACTCGTGGAACCGCCGCTGGGCCACCAGCGCGATCCAGTTGGCCGCCGACACCGCCCCGAACGGGAGGGTCCATTGGAGGAAACCGGAGAAGCGGGGGATACCGCCCCCGCCTCCGCCGCCACCCCCGCCGATGCCCTGGCGTCCGCCTTCCCCCTGGGCGGTCGACTCGGTGACGGTGCGGTAGACGAGCACATGGCGAGCGGCGCCGGAGGCGATGGCGAAACAGGCGGCGATCACCGCCTTCATCTGGGCCGGGCCTTCGGAACCACCGTCGTGCCAGTTGAGGCTCAGCCGGAGGGCGTCCTGGACCTCCGGGGTTCCCGGACCGGAAAAGCCCATGGAGCCACCCACCCCGGCGCCAGGGTAGGTGGCCAGCCCGTCGATGTCCTCCCGGGTGAGGCCGGCGTCGGCGATGGCGGCCAGGCAGGCATCGATGGTCAGGTCGATCTCGGTGCGCCCGAGTCGGCGACCGACGTCGGACTGGCCGATGCCGGTGATGGCGGCGGCACGTTCGGCCGGCGGCCCGGCGCTCACCGGTTGCCCTCCGCTCCCACACCCGCCGCCGAATCGGCGGCAGTGGCCAAGCGGAACAAAGGGAGGTACACGTCCTCTTGGTGCTCGAACACCACTTCGACCGGACTGCCGATCTCGATGTCGTCGGGGTCGCAGTCGACCAGGTTGGTGATCAGTCTGATATCGGGTTGCTCGTCGATCGACACCAGCCCGATCACGTAGGGCTCGGATCCCGGGATCCATTCCTGGACGTTGACGGTGAACGAGTGGACGGTGGCGCGCCCGCTGACCGGTTCGGGAGCCAGCTCCGATCCGAGACAGCCCGGACACACCGGCACCGGCGGGTGGACGAACTGCTGACACGACTGGCACCGGAGGAACCGGAGGGTCCCGTCCTCTCCCCCCGTCCAGAAGAACCGGTTGTCGTCGTCGAGCCGCGGGAGGACTCGGAAGGAGGGGCCGTTGGCGGACATGGCAGGGACACTAACGATCCGTCTGCCGGTGTGCGACTTGGCCCTTCTGTTAGGTTCAGCCGTCGATGCCGACGTGGCTGACACCCGAGGAGTACGCGACGCTCAGTGCCGTCTGTGATCGGTTGATCCCCGCCGACCAGACTCCCGGAGCCGTCGACGCCGGCGTCGTCGACTACATCGACGGCTTGTTGGGGGCCTTCGCATTCAACCCGCCGCGGATCTGGGCCGGCGGACCGTTCTCCGGTCGCCACGGCGGCGAGGCCGGCTTCTCCAACTTCCACCCGCTCACCGCGCTGGACGAACTGGCTTGGCGCACCCGGATCGAAGGCTCGCAGGGTCGGCCCGAACGGGAGTTCAACGGTCCGGTGCTGGGTTTCCAAGAGGCCTACCGCATGGGGCTCGCCGCCATCGGATCCGACTTCGCCACCTGCGACGCCGACGAGCAGGACCGACGCCTGCGGGGCAACCGGGCCTTCACCGATCTGGTCTACGAACACAGCTGCGAGGGCATGTACGGGGCGCCCGAGTACGGGGGCAACCGGGACGGCATGGCCTGGACGGCCCTCGGGATTCCCGGGGACGTGCAGCCCCGGGGGTGGACTGACGACGAGGTCGCCGAGGCGTGACCGTCGACGCCATCATCGTGGGCTCGGGGCCAGGAGGGTCGACGGTGGCGGACGTCCTCACCGCCGCCGGCTGGTCGGTGGTGATCTTCGAGAAGGGTCGGAACCACCTCATCGACCTCGAGCACCCCGAACGGCTGGCCGCCGACTACTCCAACGACGAGATCAAATTCCTGTACCGCCATTTCCTCGGGCCTGACCCGTTCCTGGAGCCCCGCACCTTCCGGACCCGGCCGGAGGACGGCGACCACTCCTTCGTCGGCGAGGTGAACTCCATCCCCTCCACCGTCGGGGGCGGCGGGGTCCACGCCGACGGCAAGGTGCCGCGGTTCCGGGAAGAGGACTTCACCCTGCTGTCGAGCCTGGGTCCCCAGGAGGGTGCCTCGGTGGCCGACTGGCCGCTCACCTATGCCGACCTGGAACCGTTCTATGCCGATGTGGAACAGCGGATCGGAGTGTCGGGTGATGCCGGGGCCAACCCACTGGCGGCCTGGCGGTCGGGGCCCTACCCCATGCCGCCGGGCCCGTCGATGTACGGGGCGGTGTTGTCGTCGGCCGCCGCCGAGAAGCTCGGCTATCACCCCTACCCGGCGCCGGGGGCGACCAACTCGGTGGCCTACGACGGGCGGCCGGCGTGCAACAACTGCGGGTTCTGCGCCTTCTTCGGTTGCCCCATCCACGCCAAGGGGGACCCGGTGGCCATGCTCCAACGGGCGCTGCTGACCGGCAACGCCGAGCTCCGGCCCGAGACCTTCGTGTCCCGGATCCGGACCGACGGCCGGCGGGCCACCGGGGTGGACTTCATCGGACCCGATGGCGTCGAACGTTCGATGGACGCCCGCTACGTGGTGGTGGCCGGCGGGGCGGTGGAGACCCCGAGGCTGCTGTTGCTGTCCGGTTTCGAACACCCGCTCATCGGGCGGCATCTGATGGTCCACTTCCAGACCATCGCGGTCGGGGGGTTCGCCGACCTCCGCTTCCACACCGAACGGGGCCGGGCGGTCACCCACCTCCACGACGACGCCATCGTCGCCGATGACGCTTCTCGGGCGGCGGCCAAGGAAGCCGGACTCCCCTGGATGCGAGGGGGCATCGTGGAGCACGGCGGCACCGGCCTCCCCATCCTGGAAGCCAAGATCTACCCGTGGGGACCGGCCCATAAGGAGAGCATGCGGCGATCCCCGCTGCGGGACCGGATGTGGGCCTTCACCATGCAGGGGGAGGACCTCCCGGTGGCCACCAACCGGATCGATCTCGACCCCACGGTCCGCGACGTCCGGGGGTTCCCGGTGGCGAGGTACACCTACGTGCCCCACCCCCACGAGGTGGCCGCCTCCGCCCATCACGGTCCGCGCATGGCCGCCATCCTCTCGGCGATGGGAGCCCAATGGACGTCAGTGGTGACCTCGCCGGGGACCGCGGGGGGACCGGCGGAGAAGTCGACGCCCGGGGCCCCCATGAGCCGCCACGTGATGGGGACCGTCCGGATGGGGGAGGACCCGGCCACCTCGGTGGCCGATCCCCACGGCCGCCTCCACCAGCTGCCCAACGTGGTCATCGCCGACTCGTCGGTATTCGTCACCTCCTCGGGGTTCGGCCCCACCCTCACGCTGGCCGCCCTGGCCGCCCGGGCCGCCACCGCCATGCTCGGCTGAGCCCGACGACGCCGACCCGGTCGGTCGGCTGCAGTTCTACGCTGAGGGACATGGCGATTCAGCGCATGGACAACGTCGGCATCGTCGTCGACGACCTCGATGCCGCGGTGGCGTTCTTCACCGAACTCGGCATGGAACTGGACGGCAGGATGCTGGTCGAAGACAGCTGGGCGGGAAACGTCGTCGGGCTCGAGGACATGCGAAGCGAGATCGCGATGATGCGGATCCCGGACGCCCCCGGCCGACTCGAACTGGCGAAGTACCACAGCCCGAAGGCGATCATCCGCACGCCGGAGATCACCCCGGCGAACACGCTGGGCATGCACCGCGTCATGTTCGCCGTCGACGACATCGAGGACACCCTCGCCCGGCTCCGCCCGCACGGGGCCGAACTCGTGGGTGAGGTGACGCGCATCGAGGACAGCTTCCTGATGTGCTACCTCCGCGGGCCGAGCGGGATCATCCTCGCGCTGGCCGAGCAGCTGAGCTGACGCGAGGTCGCGGCTCCCGGGTACTCCCGGCGGAGTACCCGGCTATGCCTCGGCATCCGTACTGACCAGGCAGAAGACGCTTCACGGGCACGACGACAGCGAGCCGCTCGCCCGGCAGCATCGGTGT
>DATARI010000201.1:0-32888 GCA_036264255.1 Acidimicrobiales bacterium
CCGGGCGGCGCCGGTGTCGGCGCCGCCCCAGCCGCAGTATCGGTCACCGTCAGGCCTGGAGGACGGCCTCGGCTTCGATCTCGATGGTCACCTTCTTGGCCACCACCAAACCGCCAGCGTCCATCACCGCACCGAAGGAGACGTCGAAGTCCTCACGGTCGATCTCCGCAGTGGCGCTGAAGCCGACCCGAAGGTTGCCGTAGGGATCCTTGACCACGCCCTCCAGGGAGGTTTCGAGGGTCACCGGCCGGGTGACGCCACGGATGGTCAGATCTCCGGTCACCTTCCACTTGCCCTTGCCGTCGGGAACCACCGACGTGCTGACGAACGTCCAGGTCGGATGATTCTCCACGTCGAAGAAGTCATTGGTGCGCAGATGGTTGTTCCGGGTCTCGTCCTGGGTGTCGATGCTGTTGGCATCGATGGTCACGTTCACCGAGGACTGGGTGGGATCCTCGGCGATCTGAATGGTTCCGTCGAACTTCTGGAACCGGCCACGCACCTTGGACACGGCCATGTGCCGCACCGCGAAACCGACCTGGGTATGGGCAACGTCGAGGACATAGGTGCCGGGCGGCGGAAGCTCGACCCCATCGACCGTCCTGGTTGTTACTTCATTATCAGCCATTGTGAACTCCTCTTTCTTGTTGGGTGGCATCCATCTCCTGGGCTGCTGCTCACCGGCATCCATGCTCAGGTACTTGACTACGCAATTAACTCTAACAGAATCTAGTTGCACACGCAACATCCTTGGAAAGGATCCTGAGAGCCGGGATGCCGGACGAATCGGGCCACCTCTCTCGATGGTAGGTCCGCCAGCCGTTAACCGCAGGTGGACTATTCCGCTAGTATTTGCGTACGCAACTTTTGCCTAGCGAACTAGCTGGGGGGTTCGGATATAATGCAGCCATGGCCGGAGAACAGGGAAGAGATGACGAGCGAGTGACCACCGTCGGTCTCCTGTTCGAGTCGTCGGCGGGGCTGCGGAGGGTCCTGGAACCCCAGCTGTTGACCGACAGCGGATTGTCCAACCACTCCTTCGACGTGCTGGTCCGGTTGGTGCGGTCCCCGGGTTTCCGGCTCCGGATGAGCGAACTGGCCTCCCAGACCACCCTCACCCCGAGCGGCCTCACCCGGTCCGTCGACCGGCTCGAGGAGTCCGGCATGGTGGCACGGGAAGCCTGCCCGGAGGATCGGCGGGGGGCATTTGCCGTCTTGACCGACAAGGGTCAAGCAGTGATGGCCGAGGCGATGCCCCTCCACGTGGCTCACATCGACGAATTGCTGGACGGTGTCCTCACCGACGAGGAAGAAGAGACCCTGGCTTCGATGCTCCGGAGGATCCGTGACCACATCCGTGGCCTCGGCCATTCCACCGCCTGCGAGGAATCCGAGGCCGGCGTCCCGATGGTTTCGGGCCTCTCCTAGCCACTCGGGCCCACCGACCCCCCGTTCGGGAACTCCCGATCGACCAGGGCCTCCCGCTCGATCAGAGCAGCGCGAGTGCCGCGGCCCGAACCCCGGCGTCGTCCAGCTCTCCATCGACCACGGTCCCGGCGCCGGATCCGGCCTTGGGGTTGATCCACAGCCATCGGGTGAGCTCGGCGATCCGACCACCGCCCGGAGGCCACGGGGTGGAGGCCGCCGTCGACTCCGCCATCAGGGACAGGGCCGACCCGAGGCCGGTGGGATAGCGCACCACCCCGACCGCTCGCTGGTCGGCGGAGAACTCCCGACCCGGACCGACCAGGGCGTGCACCTTGGCCGCCCCCGACGAGGAAAAGACCGAGATCGGCGCCACCAGGGCCACCGCGATACCGGAACGTACGGTGTCGTGCCGCTTGATGTGCACCAGCTCCTGGGCCACCACCCCCTCGAGCTCGACCACGCTCAGGTTCTCGTCGAGGGCCGACGTCACGATCAATGACGCGGTGCTCGGATGCCGGCCGATGGCCATGGCGTTGAGCACCGGGCTTTCGACCATCAACACCGCCGGTTGAGGCAGGCCCATGGTGGCGCACAGGCCGTCCACCACGTTGTGAAGGCTCGGGTGCTCGTCAGGATTGGAAGGACGGGCATCCACTGCCTTCACCACCATGCCCGGAGCCACCTGCCAGACCCACCAGGCCACCGCCAACGTCACCACCACCAGCACCCCGATCGCCTCCAGGGGAAGCCCGGCCAGGAAGACCACCGCGCCGAGGATCACGCCCGCCACCAACCCGGGGAGGATGCAGGCGATGGCCGCCCAGCGACGGTTGGCGGCAATCGTCTGGCGTTCCTCGACGTTCTCGGTGCGCTCGGAAGCCCGCACCACCGCCGCCACCGCGTGGCGGGTGCTGCCCGACAGCGAATTCGAGGACTCCGGGCCTCTTCCGGTCGGCCTGGATCCCTGGCCCTGGCCTCCCCGGTTGCCACCCGAACGCTGTCCCTGACCCGGGGGGCGACGGTTCCCCGACGACGAACGCTGGCCGCCTCCGGACCCGCTCGGCCGACCCCCACCCCGATTCTGGTTGGAGCCCCGGTTGCGATTGCGATTCTGTCCGCCCCCGCCGCCACCGCCGCCTCCCTGATTCCCACCTTGACGTCGGGAGGGGGTGGCCGTTCCTCTCCCCCCCGACCCGAGTATCGGTGCGTCCGAACGGAACAACGTTGCCGACGCCGGGAACTGGGGAGGAAGACTCATGGCCAATGCAGTGTACGGCCGCTCATCGACCCGGGCGGACGGCGGCGGCCCAATAGAGCGTCTCGTACGTCTCGGCCAGGTGATTCATCGACCATTGCTCCGCCCGGGATGCCCCCTCGGCCAGCTGGGCCGCCCGGGGGCCGTCGCCTTCGGATCTGCTCCCTCCGGGCGGAAGGGCCAGCGCGGCTTCCAGCGCCCCGGCGAGCGCCTCCGGGTCCCCGGCCGGCACCAGGACTCCCGCCGTCCCGACCGCCGCCCGGTAGCCGTCGATGTCACTGGCCACCACCAGGGTGCCGGCGGCCATCGCCTCCAGCAGCACCATCCCGAACGACTCGCCCCCGAGCGAAGGGGCACACAGCACATCGGCGGCCGCCAACCGCCTCAGCTTCTCCTCCTCGGGAAGTACGCCCAGCCACCGCACCGTCGGTGACGGCGGGAACTGCCGCTGTAGCCCCTCGGTTTCCGGTCCATCCCCGGCGATCCACAGCACCGCGCCCGCCCCCTCCTGGAGGGTGGAGAAGGCCTCGAGCAGGACCCGCAATCCCTTGCGCTCTTCGTGCCGACCGAGGAACAAGACGGTGGGAGCGGTCTTCGGCCACGGGCCCGCCCCCTGAAACCTGTCGACTTCCACTCCGTTGAACAGCACGTGGTAGGTGCCACCGATGGCAGCGGCGGCGGTATCCCGAGCGGCTTCGGAGACGGCGCACCGCACCGTGAACCGCCGGGCGGCCAGCTTCGCCACCGGGCCGAGCACCGAGTAGAAGACGCTGCCACCGCTCCGGTGGAAGGTCGCCACCAACGGCGGGATGCCGGGATCCAGCAGCAGGCCATAGGGCAGACCCGGGGCAAACGGCTCGTGGACGTGGACGACATCGAAGCGCCCTCGGCGGAGGGCCCGAACCGCCCGGGCCACCGCCCGAGGGGACAGCGACACCGGAGCCCGGGACCCGTTGGACGGCACCGGCACCGAGCGCCCGGAGACCACCAGGTCGATGTCCTGAGGAGCGTCGGCGAGATCGTCGAGCGGGGCGAACACGGTGACCGGGTGCCCCCGTCCGGTCAGCACCCGGGCGAGTCCGGTGACCTGTCCCTGAACCCCGCCGGGGCGGGACAGGCTGTAGGGGCAGACCAGGGCCACCCGCAGGCTGGGCGGGGCCGGGCCGTCCGCCCTCATGGTTTCGGCGGGGTTCGGTCCACCGGCCAGAGAGGCTGGAAGACGTGCCACTGCTCCGGAGCCTCCCGGATCAGACCTTCGAAGCGGGTGGCGATCTCCTGGGTGATCCGCTGCACGTCGGTCCGGAAGGATCCGGTCCGGCAGGTGTCGATGGGCGGCTGGACGACGGCATGATGATCGCGGCCCGGCCCGCTGTAGACGGCGGAGGTGAGGAGCAGGGCCCCCGACCGCATGGCCAGGGTGGCCGGCCCGGCGGGCATGGTGGTGGTCTCGCCGAAGAACTCCACCTCGATGCCGTTCTCCATCAGGTCCCGATCACAGAGGAGCCCGACCAACTTCCCCTCCCGCAGGGCTTGCATCATGGCGCTGCCCGAATCGGGACCCAGCGGCACGATGGTCAGCCCCATGGCGGCGCGTTGTTCGACGAAGTAGTCGAACAACTCCGGCGGTTCGATCCTTTCGGCCACCGCGGTCATCGGGTAGCCCTTGGCGGCAAGGAACGCACCGCCGTACTCCCAGCTGCCGACGTGGGGCAGGGCGAGGACCACCCCGTTGCCGACCGCCATCGCCGCCTCCAGGTGCTCGAACCCATCGGCGACAAACCGTTGCAGCACCTCGCTCACCGGGGTGGTTCCCAACCGCGCCCCTTCGACCCAATAGCGGGCGTAGGCGGCGAAGGCCCGCCTCGCCCACCCGTCCATCGAGGCATCGTCGGCCTCCCCACCCAGGACCCGACGGAGGTTGCGGGTGATCATCTCCCGGTGTTGGCGGCGCACCACGAACAGCGCGTCGCCGACCCGGGCGGCAGCCCAGAGCGCCACCGGCTCCGGGAGGGCGCCGATGGCGCGGCCCAGGCCGGTGTAGATACGGAAGACCGCCCGGTCCTTGTTCACTGGTCCTCTCCCATCGCCTGCCTGAAGATGGGAAAGGGTCAGCTACTGCGTCGAGCCGCGGCCCGCTGACGAATGCCCTGTCCGGCATGGCGCGCCCGCCAGGTGCGGCCCGACCGACTGGACAACTCACCCTGGCGGCGAGCCCGCCACCGGGAGGGGGATCCGCTGTTGCGACGACGCTCGGCCCGCATCGGGGTCCGGGCCCGCCGGGAGCGGCGGACCGCCGACACCGACACCGGGGCTTCGGCCAGTCGCCATACCTTGGCAAAGCGGCCGATGGCGGTGAGCATCGTCAGGCCGAGCATCACCCACAACACCGGGATGAGGAACGACGCCGAAAGAAGCCCGATGCCGAGGAGGATCATCCGCTCGGCCCGCTCCATGATCCCGCCCTTGGCCGAGATGCCCAGCGATGCGGCCTTGGCCCGCTGGTAGGAGACCAACGAGGTGGCGCCGAGGACCGCGAACGGCAGCAGCACCAGGTGACCAGGATGGGTCGACACCAGGTACCAGGCCACCCCGCCGAACAACAGGGCGTCGGCCACCCGGTCGGTGACCGAGTCGAAGAACGCCCCCCGGACCGACGAGGTCCCCGACGCCTTGGCCACCGGACCATCGAAGAGGTCGTGGAGCCCGGTGAGGATCAGCAGCAGGATGCCAAGGTGGAGGCGGCCGGTACCGATCGCCCAGGCGGTGGCGGTCGCCGAAAGAAGGCCGGTCGCGGTCAGCACGTCGGCGGTGATACCTAGCTGCTGCAGCTTGCGACCGACCGGACCGGTTCCCCGGTCAACGGTGTCGCGCCAGCGGCCGTCGAACATGGCAGGTTCCTCCAGAGGTTTCTCCCACCTTACCATCCGCTTGCTGCAGTTAACCTCAACTCGGGACCCCGATCCACCAGGGCCGGCGCGCCGGGTTGGCCCGATCTCAGGCCGGCCACGCCCGATGGAGCCGGGCCCAGCTGTCGGCCAGGGTCTCGGGGAGGACCCGGGCCCCGGCGACGGTGGTCATGAAGTTGGTGTCCCCCAGCCATCGGGGCACCGCGTGGAAATGGAGATGGCGGGGGATGCCGGCTCCCGCCGCCCGCCCGAAGTTGGCGCCGAGATTGACCCCCTCGGGATGGTAGGCGGTCTCCAGCGCGGCGGTGGCGTCCCGGATGTCGTTCCACAGCTCCCCGCCTTCGGTGGCGGTGAGATCCGCCATCGCCCGGACATGCCGGAGCGGCATGATCAGCAGGTGCCCACTGGCGTAGGGGTAGGCGTTGAGCACTGCGAAGGTGGTCTCCCCCCGCCACACCACGCCGTTGTCGGCCGAGGGAGGACCACTGGCGGCGATCCGGCAGAAGACACATCGCTGCGGATCGTCGAGGGGGTGATCGTCAACGGTGTCCGGCTCTGGTGACAGCCCGGCGTTGGCCACGCTGGGGAGCCCGGACACGTACTCGTGGCGCCAACCGGCCCACAGGTGATCGAGGTTCACGCCTGGCCGGCGTCGGAACCGGGGTCGGGGGTCTCGGGCGAGCCACGATCGGCGATCTCGGTGACCAGCTCCTCGGCGAACGTATCGAAGGGCACGTCGCGTTCGGCCCGTTTGGAGCCGCGCCGGTTGACCCCGACCGTCCCGGCCGCCACGTCGTCGGCCCCCACCACCAGGATGTAGGGGACCTTGGACACCTTGGCCCGGCGGATCCGGGCGGGCAACGGCTCATCCCCGGTGTCCAGCACCACCCGCACACCCAGGCTGTGCAGCCGGTGCCGCACCCCCTCGGCATAGTCGTGGTGGGCGTCGGTCACCGGAAGGACCACCACCTGATCGGGCGACAGCCAGGTGGGCAGCGCCCCGGCGTAGTGCTCGAGAAGGATGGCGAAGAACCGTTCCACCGAGCCGAACAGCGCCCGGTGGATCATGATCGGGGTGTGCCGGCTGTTGTCGGCACCGGTGTACTCGATCCCGAATCGCTGCGGCTCCTGGTAGTCGAGCTGGATGGTGGACATCTGATGGGTCCGGCCGATGGCGTCACGAGCCTGGACCGAGATCTTCGGGCCGTAGAAAGCGCCACCACCCACATCAGGGACCATCTCCAGACCCATCGACGCGGCAACCCCACGGAGCACCTCGGTGGCCTCGTCCCACTGCTCCTCGGCTCCGACTGCCTTCCCCTCCGGCCGGGTGGACAGCTCGACGAAGAAGTCGTTGAGGCCGAAGTCGCGGAGCATCGACAGCACGAAATTCAACGTGGTGTGGAGCTCACCTTCCAGCTGCTCGGGGGTGCAGAAGATGTGGGCGTCGTCCTGGGTCATCCCTCGGACCCGGGTGAGGCCGTGGACCACGCCCGACTTCTCGTAGCGGTAGACCGACCCGAACTCGAACATCCGGATCGGCAGCTCCCGATACGACCGCTGGCGGCTCTTGAAGATCAGGATGTGGAACGGGCAGTTCATCGGCTTGAGGTAGTACTGCTGGCCACCGTCGAGCTCCATCGGCGGGAACATCCCCTCGGCGAAGAAATCGAGGTGCCCGGAGGTCTCGAACAACTCGGCCTTGGTGATGTGGGGGGTGTAGACGAACTCGTAGCCGGCCGCCTCGTGCTGCTGGCGGGAGTGATCCTCCATCAGCCGCCGGATGATCCCCCCCCGGGGGTGGAAGACGGCCAGGCCCGATCCGATCTCCTCGGGGAAGGAGAACAGGTCGAGCTCGGCGCCCAACTTCCGGTGGTCCCGCCGCTCGGCTTCCTTCAGCCGCTCGAGGTGGGCGTTCAGCGCCTTCTCCGACTCCCAGGCCGTCCCGTAGATCCGTTGAAGCTGCTGGCGCTTCTCGTCTCCCCGCCAGTAGGCCCCGGCCACCCGCATGAGGGCAAAGAAGCCCAACTTGCCGGTGGAGGGCACGTGGGGTCCCCGGCACAGGTCGGTGAAGGTGGGTGAGTTCCAGTAGGTGGAAACCTCGGGAGCCCCGTCGTCAGCGGCGGTGGCGTCCACCTCGTTGGCCCCGGCCCCGACCGCCTCGATGATCTCCCGCTTGTAGGGCTGGTCCTCGAAGAGGGCGAGACCCTCGTCGATGGAGTGCTCATGGCGGATGAACGGCTGGTTCTCCGCCATGATCTCGCGCATGGTGTCGGCGATCCGCCCGAGGTCGTCGTCGCTGAAGTGGGCACCCCCCGGCAGCTCGAAGTCGTAGTAGAAGCCGTCCTCGATCACCGGGCCGATGGCGAATCGGGCCCCCGGCCACAACCGGAGGACGGCTTGGGCCAGGACGTGGGCGGTGGAGTGGCGGATCACATTCCGGCCGGCGTCCGAGTCGGCGGTCACCACCGCCACCGAGGCGCCGTCGGGAACCTCGGTCGACAGATCCACCTCGGCGCCGTCGACGACGGCCGCCACTGCGGCTTTGGCCAGGCGGGGCCCTATCGACTCCGCCACCTCGAGCGCGGTAGTCCCCTCGGCCAGCTCCTTGGTCGATCCATCGGGAAGCCGGACGGTGACGACGCCTGCCATGGGATGCCTTTCTGCTCGGTGCTGCTCGTTGTGGATGACTCGATGTGGCTCGGCTCGGCGGGACGCAACTCCGCCGGATTCCGAGCCGGGAGCCGGAGCTACACGGTAATGGATACTCCGAGGAGGGCGGCTCCCCTGACCACGCTACGGCCGGCCGCCGCCTCGTCGTCGAGGGCCGGGAGCGCGCCGGGGGTGTCGAGATCGTCGTCGAGCCGGGCCCGGACCGCCTCCAGTCCCGGGTCGACCTCGTCATCACCGACGGGCGGGCCTCCCGCTGCCCGCCACCGCTCCAACCGGGCGGCGGCGGCGGGCATGTCCGCCGCGGTCCACTCCCAGTCGGTGCGGTAATGGTGGTCGAGCAACGCCAACCGGATGGCGGCCGGCTCCCAGGACTTCAGCAGGTCGCCCACGAACACCAGGTTGCCGAGCGATTTCGACATCTTGGTCCCGTCCAACCCCACCAACCCGACGTGCAGCCAGTGGCGCACGAACTGGTGACCGGTCACCGACTCCGACTGGGCGGTCTCGGACTCGTGATGGGGGAAGATGAGGTCACGGCCGCCGCCATGGACGTCGATGGTCTCCCCCAGCTCCCGGAGGGCGAGAGCCGAGCACTCGATATGCCAACCCGGCCGGCCCGGTCCCCACCGGGACTCCCAGGACGGCTCGTCGGGCAGGGCCGGCTGCCAGAGGATGAAGTCGAGCGGGTGCCGCTTGTTGGGGTCGTCAGGATTGCCGCCGTTCTCGGCGGCCAGTTCCAACATGGCCGATTCGCTCAGATGGCTCAGTTTGCCGAAGTCGGAGAAGGTGGTGACATCGAAGTACACGCCCCCACCCGCCTGGTAGGCGTGGCCGGAGTTGAGCACCGATCCGACCAGGGTGAGGATGTCGGCGATGGCCGAGGTGGCTCGGGGTTCCGACCACGCCGGGATGAGGCCGAGGGAGGCCATGTCGGCATCGAACTGGGCGATCTCCTCGGCGGCCAGATCGAGGTAGTGGACGCCCAACTCCCGGGCCTTGCGCAGGATGTCGTCGTCCACGTCGGTCACGTTGCGAACGCAGCGGGTCTCGTGGCCGAGGTCCCGGAGCCGCCGCTGGAGGATGTCGAAGGTCAGGTAGACCTGGGCGTGGCCGAGATGGGCGGAGTCGTAGGGGGTTATCCCACAGGAATAGAGGGTGACCACCGGCCCCGCTTCCAGCGGCGCCACCTCCCTCCGAGCCGAGTCGTACAGCTGGATCACCGGTCGGACGTCACCGGTTCAATGCTCCCCGTAGCCGGCCAGGCGCAACGTCGTATGCACCTTGTGCCGAATGTTCACGGTGATCAGAACCGCGGTGAACGCCTCGATCGGGGCGGCCTGGGACAGGCTGCCGGCGTCGATGCCCCGCAGCCCTTCGATGCTGTCGATCATCCCGGTGGTGGCGGCGGTGGCCCGAGGGTGATCCGAGCAGACCAGCACGTCGGCGACCAACGGCGTGGTCAGCTTCTCCATCTCCGACGCCGGAAGGTGATGGAGCGACGCCGAGACCAACGACTCGGGCAGCGCCGCCTGGATCGAAGCCGCCACCGAACCCCGGGGAGGCACCAGGGCCAGGAATTCCCGGCCTTCTTTGATCAAGGCATTGGCCATCGACACCACCACTTTGCCGGCCAGCGCGGCGGCGAGAGGCTTCACGGTGGCGATGGCACCGTCCCAGGGGGTGGCCACCACCACCATCTCGCAGGAGGCAGTGTCCTCGTTGGAAGCCCCCTCCAGGTCGAGGTGATGATCCGGCCACCGCGTGGCCAGCTCCTCGGCGACCGCCGCCGCCCGGTCGGCATCGCGGGACCCGATGACCACCTCGGCGCCCCCGGCCGCCAGACGCACCGCCAGGCCTCGACCGGCCGGTCCGGTGCCTCCAAAGATTCCGACGCGCATGGTCCTTACCTTTGCACATGCCACCGTTCCCCCGGCAAAGTTGGCGGGCGGTAACCTCGCAACCCCATGGGACTGCTCGACGGAAAACGGATCCTGGTCACCGGGGTGTTGACGGACGCGTCGCTGGCCTTCGCGGTGGCCCGCAAGGCCCAGGAGGAAGGGGCGGAGGTCATCCTGTCCGGGGCCGGGCGCGGGCTCTCCCTCACCCGTCGGACCGCCCGGAAGTTGGCGGTGGAAGCCGACGTTCTGGAGATCGACGTCACCCAGCCGGAACAGCTGGCGGAGGCGGCGGCGTCGCTGGCCACCCGGTGGGACCGTCTCGACGGCCTGCTCCATTCCATCGGGTATGCGCCGCCGGAGTGCCTGGGGGGCGACATCTTTCAGGCCCAATGGGAACAGGTCCAGGTCGCCCTGCATGTCTCCGCCTACTCGTTGAAGGCGTTGGCCGAGGCCTTCCGCCCATTGCTGGCGGCGGCCGGACAGGACGGCGGCGCCGGCGCCTCCATCGTCGGGCTCGACTTCGACGCCACCGTCGCCTGGCCCGCCTACGACTGGATGGGGGTCTCCAAGGCGGCGCTCGAATCGCTGTCCCGCTACCTGGCCCGGGACCTCGGCCCCGAGAAGGTGCGGGTGAACCTGGTGGCGGCCGGACCGGTCAAGACCATGGCGGCCAAGTCGATACCCGGATTCAGTGCCTTCGAGGACACCTGGTCCGACCGAGCCCCCCTCGGTTGGGACGTGCTGGACACCGAAGTGGTGGCCCGCGCCTGCGTGGCCCTGATGTCGGACTACTTCCCGATGACCACCGGGGAGATGGTGCACGTCGACGGGGGCGTCCATGCCGTCGGCGCCTGACGCCTCCACCGCGTCTGCGGGCGTCGCCCCTGCCCACCCCCGCTTCCGAGGAGATCGACATGCCCACCCCTGACCAGCTCCGCCACCGGATCGGCGAGTACGTGGAGGCGATCAACTCCCGGGACCCCGAAGCCATCGCCGCCCAGTTCACCGAAGACGCCCGCCACCACGACCCGGTCTCCAATCCGCCCAACATCGGCCGCGCCGCCATCGTGGCGTTCTTCGAGAGCGGCATCGGGGCCAGCGACGGATGGACCTTCACCGCCAAGAACATCCACACCTGTGCCGACACCGTGGCCATCGATTTCGAGATCGCGGTGGAGACCGGCGGGGCCATCATGGTCATCGACGGCATCGAGGTCTTCGAGGCCGGCGAGGACGGCCTGTTCACCTCGGTCAGCGCCTACTGGGACGACGCCAGCCTCAGCTTCTCCTAGTCCTGGACCGGGCCCGCGCTCCGGGCCTCCACGCGGGGAGGAACCCGCTCCGACCGGCGGTACCATCGTCGATCATGCCGACCGCCGACATCGAAGCCGGACAGCCCGTTGCCCGTCCCTGACCGGAACCCGGCCCACCCGGGCGCAACCCCGACCCGTCCACCGGGAGTGGTGACGGTGATCGGGCTGACGGGTCACGCCTTCGAGGCCGTCGGGGACGAGGGCCGGGCCGCCCTGGCCTCGGCGGAGCTGATCCTCGGTGGGCGCCGGCAGCTCGAGAGCCTGAGGAAGTGGTCGGGCGTGAAGCCCGGGGCTTCCGGCCAGGAGACTCCGACCGTCGAGATCGGGGATGACCTCGACGACGCCTGCCGCCGGGCCGCCTCCGCCTCCCGGGAAGGGATCCCGGTCTGCATCGTCGTCTCCGGTGACCCGGGCTTCTTCGGCATCGTCGCCCCCCTGGTGCGGGTGATCGACCGGCGCTATCTCCACGTCCTCCCGGCCACCACGTCGGTGTCGTTGGCCTTCGCCCGCCTGGCGTTGCCCTGGGAGGACGCCGCAGTGGTGGCGGTCCTCGGGCGGCCCCTGTCCGACTCGGTACGGGCCATCCGTCTGGCCCGGAAGGCGGCCGTCCTCACTTCGGTCGAGGCACCCCCCGAGGCGGTCGGGCGGGCCCTGGTGGCGGCGCGGGCGGCGGTGGACATGGTGGCGGTGTGCAGCCGCCTGGGCTATCCGGACGAATCGGTCACGGTGGTCGGGCTCCACGAGCTCGCCACCGGCAGCTGGGACCCCTTCTCGGTGGTGATCCTGGTGGGTCCGGCCGGCCGCCCGATCGCCGGGTGGGGTGGGGCGGATACCGGCGCCAAACCGCGGGCCTGGGGCCTCCCCGACCGCGCCTATGCCCATGCCGACGGGCTGGTGACCGAGGCGGAGGTCCGGGCGGTGGCGCTCGGGAAGCTGTCCCTGCCCGCCGCCGGCGTGTTGTGGGATGTGGGGGCCGGAAACGGCAGTGTGGCGGTGGAAGCCGCCGTCCTCTGTCCCGGGATCACCACCTTCGCCATCGAGGAGCGCGATGCCGAGGCGATGCGCATCACTGCCAATGCCGCCAGCTTCGGGGCCGACGTCCGGGTTGTCCACGCCCATGCTCCCGAAGCCTGCGTCGGGCTTCCCGACCCTGACCGGGTATTCGTAGGCGGTGGCGGGCTGGACGTGCTGGACGCCGCGCTGGCCCGGTTGCGCCCCGGAGGACGGATCGTGGCGGCCTTCTCGGCTCTGGACCAGGCCACCGGGGCCGCCGACCGGTTGGGCAACCTCATCCAGATCTCGACCAGCCGGGGTCAGGCGTCGTCCGACGGGGGCTGGCGGCTGGCCGCCGCCGATCCGGTGTTTCTGGCCTGGGGCCCGGAGACCAATCTCCGACGACCGGTCTCCGGCTAGCGGAGCCGCCGGTAGGCCGGGTCATGAGCAGCTACAGCTGCATGGCCTTCACCTCGAGGAACTCCTCCAGGCCGAAGCTGCCGTACTCGCGACCGTTGCCCGACTGCTTGTAGCCCCCGAAGGGGGCCAACGGGTTGAACCCGCCGCCGTTCACCTCCACCTGGCCGGTGCGTAGCTGGCGAGCCACCGACTTGGCCCGGTCGGGATCCCCCGACCACACGCCACCCGCCAATCCGTACTCGGTGTCATTGGCGATGTCGATCGCCTCTTCCTCGGAGTCGTAAGGGATGATGGAGAGCACCGGGCCGAAGATCTCTTCCCGGGCGATGGTCATGTCCCGGGTCACCCCGCTGAAGACGGTGGGCTTCACGAAGAAGCCCGACTCCAGCCCCTCGGGTGACTCCACCCCACCGGTGAGCAGGGTTGCCCCCTCCCCCACCCCCTTGTCGATGAAGTTGCGGACCCGGTCGCGTTGGGCGCTCGACACCAGTGGCCCGAGCCGGCTGGCGGGGTCGAACGGGTCACCGGGGGTGAACGCCTCGGCGGCGGCCACCGCCAGCTCCTCGACTTCGGCCAGCCGCTGGCGGGGAACCAGCATCCGGGTCAACGCGCTGCAGGTCTGTCCCGAGTTGAGATAGCACTTCTGGATCCCGTCGGGCACGGCCTTGGCCAGATCGGCATCCTCCAGGATCACGTTGGCCGACTTGCCGCCGAGCTCGAGCGCCACCCGCTTGACGGTGGCCGATGCCACTTCCGAGACCCGCTTCCCGGCCCGGGTGGAACCGGTGAACGACACCATGTCCACATCGGGGTGGGCGGCAATCGCCTCGCCCACCACCGGTCCGATCCCGGACACCAGGTTGAACACCCCGGCGGGGACGCCGACCTTCTCGAACACTTCGGCCAGCACGAAGGCGTTCAGCGGCGCCACCTCGCTCGGCTTCAACACCACCGTGCAACCGGCGGCCAGCGCCGGCGCCACCTTGGCGGCGATCTGGTGCAAGGGGTAGTTCCACGGCGTGATGGCCCCCACCACCCCGATCGGCTCCCGGACGATGAGCGAGTTGCCGACCGTCTGCTCCCAGGTGAAGTCGGCGGCCACCGGAGCCATCGAACCGAAGGTCGACATCGGCAGCCCCACCTGCACCAACTTGGAGAGCATGTGCGGCATCCCCACCTCGTGGGTGATCAGGTCGGCTAGTTCGTCCATCCGGGTCCCGAGCTCTTGGCTGACCTTCGTCAGCAGCGCGGTGCGCTCCTCCACCGGGGTGGCCGCCCACGACGGGAACGCCGCCCGGGCGGCGGCAACGGCCAGGTCGACGTCCTTGGTAGATCCCTCCGGGATGGTGCCCATCACCGCTTCGGTGGTGGAGTCGATGACATCGATGGTGCCGGATCCGGTGGAGGGCACCCACTCCCCACCTATGTACAAACGGTCACGCACGATCGGTTCCGAATTAGCCACGGTGATCCCCCTGGTAGATGTGAGCTGCCTCAGCATACGCGTACGCCGGCAGTCCCTACCTCGCTGCCTCGACGCTGTTGCATAGGGTCCGTTACATATGTAGTCTCCAGTATCTAACCGGTTCCGCCGCGGGCACCTCCCCGGCAACCAGAGGAGCGACATGGCCCAAACCCAAGCGGAACGGAAGGCCGAAACCCGGGCGCGCCTGTTGGCCGCCGGGGCGGATCTGTTCGCCGACCATGGGATCGACGGGGTCTCGGTGGATGCGGTGGCGGAGGCGGCCGGCCGGACCTCGGGAGCGGTCTACGCCCACTTCGGATCCAAGCAGGGACTGCTGTTGGCGGTGCTCGATGCCTGGAAGGAGTCGGTCCTGACCGTGCTCTTCGCCGAGGTCGCCATCACCGACTCCCCGCTCGGGCAACTGGCAGCGGTGTGGGACAACATCGGCGACAATCCCGGAACCGACTCGGATCGTTGGTCGCTGCTCGAACACGAACTCTGGCTGCGGGCCGCCCGCGACCCCGAAGTCGCCAGTGCCCTCCGGTCCCGGGATGCCGAAGCCCGCCGCCGGAGCGGTCAGGAGCTCTCCCGTTGGGCATCGAAGGTGGGGGTCGAGCCGGTGACAGATCCGGAAAACCTGGCCACCCTGGTCAAGGCTCTCCTGACCGGCCTAGAGATGCAGCGTCGGATAGAACCCGACTCGGTGAACGGCGACCTGGCCGTCATCGGACTCGCCGCCTTGATGGGTTTGAAATCCCCGGCGCCGTCGAGCGCCGGCCCGGACGCATCCGGCTCACAGTCCGCCCCCGTCGTGTCCCGATCCGAGACGACCCGGTCCGAGACGACGCGGTCGGGCACGACAAGGTCGGATGCAACCCGGTCGGCTACGACCACGACCCTTCAGACATCAACCCACAGAGAGAGGTAACTGCTCCCATGAACACCGAGATCCGCCAGAAGCTGGGTATCGAATTTCCGATCTTCGCCTTCACCCACTGTCGGGACGTGGTGGCCGCCGTCTCCAATGCCGGGGGCATCGGCGTACTCGGAGCCATCGGCTTCAGTCCGGAGCAGCTCGAAGTGGAGCTCACCTGGATCGACGAGCACATCGGTGATCATCCCTACGGCGTTGACATCGTCATCCCGGCCAAGTACGAGGGCATGGACGAGATGGACCCCGAGGCGCTCGAAGCCCAGATCCGGGGGCTGGTCCCACCCCAGCACCGGGAGTTCGCGCTCAAGATCCTGGCCGACCACGGCGTGCCGGAGATCCCCGAAGGCGAACGTCAACCCAACGGCATGATCGGTTGGACGGCGGCCCACGCCGCCGGATTGATCGATGTCGCCCTCCGCCACCCGAAGGTGCGGCTCATCGCCAATGCCCTCGGCACCCCTCCGCCCGACGTCGTCGAACGGATCCAAGGTGCCGGGCTCATGGTCGGGGCGCTGGCCGGATCGGTCAAGCATGCGCTCAGTCACAAAGCCGCCGGACTCGACTTCATCGTCTGCCAGGGCTCGGAGGGTGGAGGCCACACCGGGGATGTCGGGAGCATCGTGCTCTGGCCCGAGGTGGTCGATGCGGTAGCGCCGATCCCGGTGCTGGCAGCCGGTGGCGTCGGCAGCGGCCGGCAGATGGCGGCGGCTCTGGCCCTCGGGGCCCAGGGCGTGTGGTCCGGCACCCTGTGGCTGACGGTGGACGAAGCCAACACCACGCCCAAGCAGATGGAGACCTATCTGGCCGCCTCCAGCCGCGACACCGTCCGCTCCCGTTCGTTCACCGGGAAGCCGTGCCGGATGCTCAAGAACGACTGGACCGAAGCGTGGGAGGGGGAGGATTCGCCCGGGCCGCTGCCGATGCCCCTGCAGATGATGGTGGCCATCGAGGCCGTCTCCCGAGGCCACCGGTATCCAGAGCAGGCCCGTGACGTCAACTTCAATCCCTGCGGCCAGGTCATCGGCCGGGCCACCGTGGTCCGGAAGGCCCGAGACGTGGTGTTCAGCATGGTCGAGGAGTACATCGAGGCAACCGAACGCATGCAAGAAGGCATCACCGTCTGATCCCCTGACTTCCCGGCCGGAGCGTCGGGCACCCCTGCCCCGGACTCGGTCAGCCCAGACTGTACGATGCTGGTGCACTGCACCGACAACGGGGGTTGACCGGGGCGAGGGGGTGAATGATGGCGACACTGCATGGATTTCCGATCCTGATAACCGGGCAACGCTGGTGCGTCGTCGACATGCCCGACTCCTGGGCGATCATGGACAGCCTCGACACCGTTCCAACTCCTGCCTTCCGGTACCAAAAAGACGAGTCCGGGTGGCGGGACGCGGTGGCCCAACTCCAGCGAACCGACGCCAGCCCGCCCGTCGTCCCCTCCTTGGTCGTCCCGGCCGCCCCTCCCCCTGTCCGCCAAGGGCGGCGGCCGCTCGCCCTGGCCAGGTTCGGGATCCTGCTCAGCGCGGCCATCCTCGGGGTCTCGGCGTGGTTGCCTTGGGCGACCATCCAGGTGTCGCTCAACGGCGGCCCATCCTCGGCAGAACGAGGTGATCTCTTCACCATCATGAACCACGGGTGGCGCAACAGCGTGGCCGAGATCCTGGTGGGCCTGGCGGCCATCTGCGCCATCCAGGCATTCGTATTTCCTTTCCGCCGAATTGCCTTGGCTTCGGCGATCATCGGTTTCCTGGCTCTGGTGCCGGTAATCATCGGCGTGACCCAGATCCACACCTACGTCGGATCCGGCTTCTCCCATCCCCCCGTTTCCATCGGCTACGGGGTCTATGTCGCATTCGGCGGATGCCTGCTCCTCATCATGGCGTGGGCGATGTTCCCCACCGGACTCAAGCGTTCCCGGAAGCGATCGGCCGTGCCTGAATTCGTGTTTGCCGCACCCGTGAAATCCAGCCACATCATGGAAGGGCTGAGCCCAGTGGCCCCTCCGCCGCCGCAGCCAACTGCCACCAATGCGGGTTCGGGTACGCCTGCTGCCCCTGTCCCGGCTCCGGCTGTCGCCGGATCTGGGGGGCCCGCAAAGGTGGCCACCGAATTCACCGGCCTTCCGACCCTCGGGGCCGCCATGGCCCAGTTGGCCGAGCACGACCGCCAAGTGTTGGTGGGGACCCAGTCGCCTTCCCCGGCGCCGGTCGTGGCGGTGCCGGCAGTGGAGCCCGAGCTTCCGCCAGATCCGGTGGTGGCCGAGCCTGAGCCCCCAATAGCGACGGCGGTCGTGGTTGACCCCGAACCGGTGGTCGCCGAGCCGGTGGTCGCCGAGCCGGTGGTTGCCGAGTCCCTGCCAATCGACGCCGAGCCGCCCGAGTCGGGCCAAGAGGACACCTTCCCGCCCGGGTGGTACACGGACTACGCCGACTCAACCATTCTGCGCTACTGGGATGGCGCCCAGTGGACCGAACACACCCACCCGGTCAACGCTGATCACTGAATCAGGTCGGATGGAAGCAGTCTCTTAGCTGTTACCCCGGAGCGCGGTGGCGGCAAATCCAGTTACCGGGTCGTCGAGCGGCACCACCATCGAAGGCTGCAGCAGCCGGTGGTTCTCGGCATTCAACCGGACGACGGTGCCCCAGGCGGCAAATCCGACGGCATGGCGGGCGAAGTCCATCGGGCCCTCGGTGACCTTCACCTCCACCACCCCGGTTCCGGCCATGGAGATTGCCGACGTCTGCATCCGCTCCATGGCCGATTCTCGGGCCGTATACATCGCCTCCGTGAAGTTGGTCAGCTCGACGTTCTGCGACTTCTGCTGCATCACGGTCCCGATCGAGCGCCGGGGTGCATAGACAAAACTGGCGCCAACTGCCAACCCCAACGGTTCCCATCCGGCCACATGCAGCAGGGTGAAGTCACGGGCCGACAGGTCGGAGACGAACACCTTCTTGGCATCAATCCGCTTGGCACCGACCGGCCGCACCGCGGTGCCCAACAACGTCACGTCGATGTGGTGGCGGTGGATCGAACGCTCGACCTCCACCCCGACGACCCCATGGCCGCCGGCCTTCGCGCATTCGCGATGGATTCGGGCGATGGCGCCGTCGAAGGCGTTGGCGTAGGCGGCCGATGCCCAGGTGATCTCGCCTTGGCCCCAATTCCAGACCCCCATCGGCACCGAGAACAGGGAGACGCCGCACACCAGTTCCACCGGCTCCCAGCCGATGGAGTGGAGGTTCAACTCTTCGTCGATGGAGAGGTCCGAGGTCATCGCCTCGCTCTTCGGTTGGGGCTGATGCAAGGCATCGACGGCCCGGCGCGTCTCCGCCCGGATGTCGATGGGCGCCGGCGGTGAATTACCGAGCCGGCCGTCGACGTTCACGACAGCCTGACCGTCGGGTGAGGGACCGGCATCGGGTCGAAGTCCTTGAACCGCCGGACCCGGTTACCTCGCAGGACACACTGGAATTCCTGATCGCCCTGACCCAACTCGTGCTCGGAAACCACCATCTCCGACCCGTGGAGCGAGTCCCCCGCCAACTGCGCCCGCACGTGCTCACGGGCAATCTGGCGGGCGGCCATCTGGGCCGAGGCCACCTGGGTGATCTCCGCGCCGGCCTGCTGGACCCCCCAGCTGGAGTTGGTCCCCTCCAAGAGGTACTCGGTCATGCAGTAGGCCCAGACCCGGACCGAGGACACCGCCGCCGCCACCGCCACCGGCGCGTAACCCGCCTCGATCAGCTTGGCCAGCCGTTGACCGGCCAGATAGGTGGTCCACGGTTGCCCTCCCGGGGGTCCCGCCGAATCGGCGACTTTCACCGCCGTGCCCCGGAGATGGAATTCCAGCACCCCCAGATCCCCGAGCCGACTGGCGGAGTCCACCACCCCGACCACCCCGTGGGCCCCCAGCGCCGTGGCTTCCTCCAGCATCCGGGTGTAGGCGGTGCCGAAACCCTGGCTCCAGGCATCCTCGACCCACGACTGCTCGTAGTTCTGGCCCCAGCTCCGATGCTCGGCGGAGACGAACCCGTGGGGGCACTGCCAGCTCTCCATATAGCCGCTCTGCCCCCCGCCGTAGGGGGAGATGCCGCGGCGGTAGGGCGAGTTCACGCCGTACCATCGCCACTGCATCACGCAGAAGCCCTGCACGTACCCGACCGGCTCCAGGCCCATCTGGACGCAAGCGGCGAAGTCGGGGACGGTGAGCCCGGAGGTGAACGCCCCGCTGGCGAACCGCCGGTTGGCGGCCTCGGGAAGATCGGGTGCCGGGTCCGACATCAGTTGTCGAGCGAAATGATGGTGGTCGGGGTAGGCAGGGTCACCTCGCCCGATGTCTTGACCACCGCGGTTCCGAGCGAGAGGAACTCGATGGTGTGACTCCCCCATTGATGCGACTTCTCTTCGAGCCGGACCCCGACGATGCCGGAGGCACCCAGTTCATCCGCCTCGTCCTGCATGCGGGTCATCGCCAGCTCGCGGGCTTCGTAGAGGGCCTGGGTGAAGTTGGGCAGTTCGATGTTCTGGCCTGCCGACCCCAACGTTTGTCCAAGGCCGCGGTGGGCGATGTGGTACACGCAGGTGCCCATCACCAGACCCTGGGGGATGTAGCCGGTCTGCATCAGGGTCCAAAAGTCCTGGCCGGACAGGTCCGAGGTGAACGGCTTGCCCAGCTTGTTCCGGTGGGAGACCCCGCTCTCGGCTTTCACCGCGGTGCCCACCGCGATGAATTCGGCGGCATCCTTGCCCCACTCGTAGTAGTTCACGTCCAGCCGGACGCCCACCACCCCGTCGGCACCCAGCTCGGCCGCCTCTTCTTCCATCCGAGTCATGGCCAGTTCCCGGGCGTTGTACATCGCCTCGGTCAGCTTGGTCAGCTCCTGGCTCTGTCCCCACTTCCGGGTCTGGATTCCGGTGTGGTAGATCGACGAGCCCATCACGAAGCCGAGCGGGTGAAATCCCACTTCCTTGATGAGGAGGAACTCGTTCACCGACAGGTCCGAGGTGAAGAGGCCATGCTCCAACTCCGCCAACCGGTGGCTGGTCGCCTCGGGTAGCCCCTCCGGGAGGGCCTCGGAGCTGTCGGTCATTTGTTGCCTCCTATGACAATGTTCTCGAGCGCCTGCCTGGCGGTTTGGCTGTGGGCCGCCTCGGTTTGGAGAGCCCCGAGCAGCTTGGCCATCCACGTCTCCATGTCCACCTGGTCGCTGCGAATCCGAATGCCACCCGAGGCGTGACCGATGGTGCAGATGAGCCCGGTGCCGTCGACGACCGCTTCGAAGTGGTCGGATCCCATGGTGATCTGGACCCGTTTGATCGCCTCCGACTTCCGGAACCTCCAACCCGCGCGATCGATGCGCAGCCGGTCGCCCAACGTGTCCCGAAGCTGGTCGACCAATACCTTCAGCAGGATGTGGACGTCAGAATTGTCGGCCCGGAGCGAGGCCGCCGCCATCTCGAGATCGAAGGAGCCATCCATGCTGGTCATTGATGGTCACCCTACCGCCCGGATCCGGGTCGGGCACCGCGCCGGACGGCCTACCGGACGGCCCTGCCGGGGCCCTGCTCCTTGCCGAAATCCCAGGTGTTTCGCTACTTGCCGAAATCCCAGGTGTTTCCGGATTCGTACTCATGGAGGATGTTCTTGGCCATGAGGATCCGGTGGACCTCGTCGGGCCCGTCGGCCAGCCGGAGCACCCGGGCCCCGAGGTACATCCGACCCAGCGGCAGGTCGTTGCTCACCCCCGCCCCACCCCAAACCTGAATCGCCCGGTCCACCACCCGGTGATAAGCGGCCGGGACGAACACCTTGATGGCCGAGATGGCCGTGCGGACCTGGGGATCGCCGGCCGCCACCTTCTCGGCCGCGTTGATGGTCATGAGCCGGGCGGCTTGGATGTCCATGTAGCTATCGGCGATGAAACCCTGGATGAACTGCTTGTCCTTCAACAGTCCACCGTGGACCTCCCGGACCAGGGATCGCTCGACCATCAGGTCGAAGGCCCGCCACATCTGCCCGATCGAGTTCATGCAGTGGTACACCCGCCCCGCCCCCAGGCGGTCCTGGGCGGCCTTGTGGCCTTGGCCGACCAGACCCAGGGTGTTCTCCACCGGGACCCGAACGTTGTCGTAGACGATCTCGCAGTGGTCGGAGGTGGCATGGCCGAAGATGCCGATGCCCCGGATGATGTTGACTCCCTCGGCCTTGCTCGGGACGATGATCTGGGTCATCTGACCGGGTTTGCCCATCTCCCCGGTGGGGTCATTGGCCCGGCACATCACGATGAAGAAGTCGGCGGCAAACCCGTTGGAGGTGAACCACTTGTGGCCGTTGATCACCCATTCGTCGCCCTCCCGTACCGCTTCGGTGGCCAACGATCGGGGGTCGGAGCCGGCGGCGTCGGGTTCGGTCATGGAGAAACCCGACTCCAACGTCCCGTCGATCAACGGGAGCAGCCACTTCTGCTTCTGCTCGTCGGTCCCGTACTTCACCAGGATGGTGGCGTTGCCGGAGTTGGGGGCGGCGACCCCGAAGAGGGTGGCCGCGCCGGTGGCATAGGCCAGCACTTCGTACATGTAGGCGAGCTGCAGGAAATCAAGCCCCATCCCGCCGTACTCGGCTGGCAGGTGGGGGGCCCAGAGGCCGGCCTCTTTCACCTTCGCCTTGACCTCCTCCCGCCGGGCCGCCGCCTGATGCCGGAGCTCATCGCGCTCCTCCTCGCTGACGGTCTTTCCTTCGGCGGAACCCCACAGCTTTCCCTCCCGCGGCAGGATCTCGGCGTTGATCAGATCGGCGGTCCGACGCCGGATGTCATTGATCTCGGCATCGACGCCGGCGATGGGCGACACATTGATGGGCATTCAGTCTCCTCACTAGGCAAGCCAACGTTCGGACCCGACCGGATCAGGCAGACGGTCGTTCGACCACGAAGACCGGGATCGGGCGATCGGTCTTCTTCTGGTACTCGGCGTAGTCGGGATAGGCCGCCACCGCCCGATCCCACCACACCTTCTTCTCGTCGCCGGTCACCTCCCGAGCCACCATGTCCCAGCTGGACGTGCCGTCCCGCAACTCAACCTCGGGGTTGGCCACCACGTTGTAGTACCAGACCGGATTGGTCGGGGCTCCCCCCTTGGAGGCGACGATGGCATAGCTGCCGTCGTGCTCCACTCGCATCAAGGGTGATTTCCGGATGTTGCCCGACTTGGCTCCCTTGGTGGTGAGGAGGATGACCGGCATGCCGCGTAGGGTCGTCCCGTCGGTACCGCCGGAGCTTTCGTAGAGTTCCACCTGGTCCCGAACCCATTGTGCGGGGCTCGGCACGTACGTTCCGCTGAGAGGCATGCGACCAGCTAACACCGAGGAGGCGCCCTCCGGCCAGTCCTCTTGGCTGAGTACGGAGAAGTACATTCATGTCGTGGCCAAGTCCCCCGAACCCGACTGGGAAGATGACGGTCGGACCCGCTGCTCCTGGGGCCAGGGGCCCTGGCTGGGTCCGTACCACGACTCCGAGTGGGGCGTCCCGGTCCACGACGACCGCCGGCACTTCGAGCTGTTGGTGCTCGAGGGGGCCCAAGCCGGCCTGAGCTGGCTCACCGTGCTGAAGCGCCGGGACGGCTACCGCCAGGCCTTCGCCGGCTTCGACCCCGCCGCGGTCGCCCGGTTCTCCGACCCGGATTTCGAGAGGCTGCTCGGCGACCCCGGCATCATCCGCAACCGCCAGAAGATCGAGTCGGCCATCGGCAACGGCGCCGCCCTCCTCCGGCTGCAGAAGGAGAAGGGGAGCTTCGATGCCTACATCTGGGACTTCATCGGCGGAACCCGGGTGGTCAACCGCTGGAAGGCGATCGGGCAACTTCCGGCCTCGACCGAGCTGTCGGTGGCGCTCAGCAAAGACCTCCGGCAACGCGGCTTCCGGTTCGTCGGACCCACCATCTGCTACTCCTACCTGCAGTCAGCCGGCATGGTGCTCGACCATCTCACCGGGTGCTTCCGGTATCCGGAGCTCCTGGCCGAAGACGGGTGACCCTGGTCCCCGGGCGACTGGCTCGGGGCTGACCTCGCTGACCCCACCGGCCTCGGTCAGGTCCGGCGGCCGTATCATCGTCAGGTGCCCGAAGAACTGACCGCCGAGGCGATCGAGCAGGCCGCCGTCCGGCTGGAGCCGGTGATACGGCGCACGCCGTTGGAGCTGAGCTATCGGTTGACCGCCGAGGTGGGGCAACCAGTCCTCCTCAAGCGGGAGGACATCCAGCTCTGCCGCTCCTACAAGGTGCGGGGCGCTTACAACCTCATCTCCTCCCTCGACCCGGATCAGCTGGCGAGAGGGGTGGTGTGCGCCAGCGCCGGCAACCATGGTCAGGGGGTGGCGTTCAGCTGCAGCCAACTGCAGCTCCACGGCCGGGTCTATTTGCCGACCAACACCTCCAGGCAAAAGCGGCAGCGCATCGAGGCGATCGGCGGTGCCTGGGTGGAGCTGATCTTCGTCGGCAACTCCTATGACGAAGCCGGAACCGCCGCCGAGGAAGATTCCCGCCGCACCGGAGCCGTCTACGTCCACCCCTTCGACGACCCTCGTACCATCGTCGGCCAGGGCACCGTGGCCATCGAAATGGCCGACCAGTACGAAGCCGACATCGACACCGTGGTCGTCCCGGTGGGGGGCGGGGGTCTGATCAGTGGCGTGGCCCTGTGGTTGCGGGAGCACCGGCCCGCCATCCGGATCATCGGAGCCGAGCCCGCCGGCGCGGCCAGCATGCGCCTCGCCCTGGCCGAGGGGAAGCCGGTCGACCTCCCTCACATGGACACGTTCGTCGACGGAGCCGCGGTCGGCCGGGTCGGCGACCTGACCTTCCCGATCGTCCGGGATCTGGTCGACGAGGTGATCACCGTGGCCGAAGGGGCGGTCTGCTCGGAAATGCTCGAGCTCTACCAGACCGAGGGGGTCATCGCCGAGCCGGCCGGGGCGCTGGCCAGCGCGGCTGCGCGCCGCATCCCCATGCGGGGGGCGGGGGCGGTCATCTGCATCGTCTCCGGCGGCAACAACGACGTGAGTCGGTATGCCGACATCGTCGAACGGTCCCTGGTCTATGAGGGGCTCCGGCACTATTTCCTGGTCACCTTCTCCCAGGAGCCGGGATCGCTCCGCCGCTTCTTGGACGACGTGCTCTGCGCCGGTGAAGACATCGTGGTGTTCGAATACGTGAAGAAGAACAACCGCGAGACCGGTCCGGCGCTGGTCGGCATCGAGCTCGAACGGGCCTCGGACCTGCCCGGGCTGCTCGAGCGGATGGAGGCCAGCCCGCTGGACGTCGAACCGGTGTCACCCGGAACCCCCCTCTTCTCCTTCCTCTCCTGATCCCTCTTGCGCCCCCCGGTCCGGTTCCCCTGGGTGGGACCGGCCGCTTCGTCGAAATCGTGACCGGCCGGTGGTGGGCTCCTGAGGTCGCCACCCGGGCAAACCACCAGGTCAGTGGCCCGTCATGGTGCAAGCCACCCCACTACGATGAGTGGAGGGGAGCGTTGGTCTCTTTCTTCGACTTGAGGAGGGTGGGCATGCACGAGCTGGCGTTGTGCCAAGCCATTGCCGACACCGTCAGCCAACGCGCCGAGGGCCGGACCGTCACCCGGGTCGAGGTTCGCATCGGCCATTTCCGCCAGGTGGTGCCCGACTCACTGCTGTTCTCGTGGGAGCTGCTGACGGCCGGGACCCACCTGGACGGTTGCGAACTGTCCATCGACCACGTCCCCGCCGTCGTCGACTGCCGGACCTGCGGACAGCGGTCCACCCTCGACCTGCCCATCCTGCTGTGCCGATCCTGCGACAGCAGCGACGTGGCATTGGTGAGCGGCGAGGAGTTTCTCATCAGCTCCATCGACCGGACCCGGGAGGCCTGTTGATGGGACGCTTCCACCACCATGCCGACGGCTCGGTGCACGAGCATGATCATCGTGATGTCGGTGATCACTCCGGCTACTCCGATACCGGGAGCGAGCGGGTGACGGTGTTGGAGACGATCCTGGCCGAGAACGACCGCATCGCCGACCGGAACCGCTCCGATTTCCTCGCCGCCGGCGTCACCACGGTGAACCTGATGTCGTCACCGGGGGCGGGAAAGACGACCCTCCTCAAGCGAACCCTCGCCAACCTCGATGGCCAGCTCCGGCTCGGGATCCTGGAGGGCGACATCGCCACCGATCTCGACGCCCATGAGCTGGAAGGCCTGGGCGCCCCGGTCTCCCTGGTGAACACCAGCGCCGGCTTCGGCGGCGAATGCCACCTGGACGCCACCATGGTCCGCTCCGGACTGGACCGGCTCCCGCTCGGCGAGCTGGACCTGTTGATCATCGAGAACGTCGGCAACCTGGTGTGCCCGGCGGAATTCGATGTCGGCCAACACTCCTGCGCCATGGTGTACGCCATCACCGAAGGGGAGGAGAAGCCACTCAAGTACCCGGTGATGTTCCGGGCCTGCGATGTGGTGGTGATCAACAAGATCGACCTCCTCCCCCACCTCGACTTCGACCTCGGGGTGTTCCTGGACAATGTGCAGGCGGTGAATCCAAACGCCCGGCTCATCGAGGTCAGCGCCCGCACCGGGGACGGCATGGACGAGTGGTGCGGATGGCTGCGCGAGACCCAAGAGGGGAACCGGGCCAAGACACGGTCAGCGGCAACTCCAGGTTAGAGAGCCCACTCCTCGCCTACTGTCCTCCCCGGTTCGGTTCAGGGCATCGTGTGGGTGGGGAAGAACGCCCAGATAGTCAGCCGGACCGGCGTCGTGGATCAGCAGATGCGAGGGAGGGGGTCACCGACCAGCATGTCGACGATGCGGGTCCCGCCGAACAGGGTGAGCAGCACCACGATGCCGGGAGGCTCCGTCCGGATCTCGCCGATGCGGACGGCATCGGCGCCCAACGGGTGCTCTCGGAGGGCGGCCAGGGCGGCATCGGCCTCGTCGGGAGCCACCACCGCCACCAGCTTCCCTTCGTTGGCCACGTAGAGCGGGTCGATCCCCAGCAGCTCGCAGGCGGCCCCCACCGCCGGCTTGACCGGGAGGGCGGATTCCTCCAGCACCACGGTGAGATTGCTGTCCCGGGCCAGCTCGTTGCAGATCGTCCCCACCCCACCGCGGGTGGCGTCCCGCAGCCAACGGGTACCGGGGGCGGCGGCCAGCAGCCGATCGGTGAGCTCGTTCAACGGTGCGGTGTCGGAGACGATGTCCGCCTCCAGGGCCAGGTCCCCACGGGCCAACATGACCGCGGTGCCGTGGTCTCCGATGGTGCCCGAGCAGAGCACCACGTCCCCGTCCCGCACCCGGGAGGCTGAGAGTTCCCGACCGGCGGGGATGATCCCGACGCCGGACGTCGAGATGTACATCCCGTCGGCGGCACCCCGGTCCACCACCTTGGTGTCGCCGGTGACGATCGGGATCCCGGCGGTGGCAGCGGCTTCGGCCATGTCGGCGACGATCCCGCGGAGATCGTCGATCGGGAAGCCCTCCTCCAGGACGAAGGCGGCGGAGAGGGCCAGCGGCCGGGCCCCCATCATGGCCAGGTCGTTCACCGTGCCGTGGACCGCCAGGTGACCGACCGACCCACCGGGGAAGTGACGCGGCTTGACGACATAGGAATCGGTGCTGAAAGCCAGGCGCTCCCCGGACCCGGGCGGCAACGGGATCACCGCGGCGTCGGTCTGGTCGGCCAAGGTGTCGTTGGCGAACGCGGGCAGGAAGACGGCGTCCAGCAGGGCGGCGGAGGCCTTGCCGCCGGCGCCGTGGGCGAGGGTGACGACGTCGTCGAGCAGCCGCGGCCGGCGCCGGCGGAAGGCTTCGATCCGGGCGAACACCGCCGCCTCGCGGCCGGTACCGGCCTTGTCGGTCGCGGTCACATCGGTCACATCGGTCACATCGGTCACCACGAACTCCCCTCACCCAGGCAACGCTGGACGGTCGCCCACAGCTGCAGCACCAGTGCATCCTGGGCTTCCTGGATCCGATGGACGCTGTCGGATCGAACCACCAGGCAGTGCTCGACCCGTCGGCCGTCGGCCATCGCTCCCCCCTCGTAGCCGGAGAGGCCGATGGTCAGGAGGTCGCGCTTGGAGGCCTCGGCGAATGCCTCCAGGAGGTTGACCGAGTCACCGCTGGTGGAGAAGCCGATGACCATGTCCCCCGGTTGGGCATGGGCGATGATCTGGCGGGAGAACACCAGCTCGAAGCCAACGTCGTTGGCGAGGGCGGTGAGCACGGCCCGGTCGTCCACCAACGACATGGCGGCCAGCGCCCGCCCGTAGGGGGGGTTCCGGAACAGGTCGACGGTCCCCTCCGCGTCGGTGGCGCTGCCGCCGTTGCCGAACGCGAAGAGCCGGCCCCCGTGACGGAACCGATCGGCCATGGCGGCAGCCGCCCGTTCGACTTCTGCCCCACACCGTTCGAGGGTCGCTACCCTCAAGCTCCGGCTGGTCTCCATCTTGCCCCGGGCCGACGCCGCCAGATCGGCAACCAGACTGGACGCATCCCGCTCGTCGGCATCGATGACCGGATAGAGGAAACCGGTCGGCACGGGCTCGGCGGTCACTGCCGGGTCCCCCGGTCGCGGCCGGCGACCGCCCCGGCCGGCGTGTCCCCGGCGACGAGGAGGTTGGTGAGGGCCACCCCGGCGTGGACCAGCACCAGGTCGCCGGGGGCCACCGGATCGACCAGGCTGAGGTCGACGGCTTCCAACGACCCGGCGACCATCACCTCGGCCACCCCGGTGGCATGGACGGCCCGGACCTCGCCGGCCCGGCCCTGGTCGGAACAGGTGATGCAGACCTCGTCGGCACAGGCGGGCTCCTCCGCCAGCAGACCGGGGTGTTCGAAGACCACATGGGTCAGCTCCCAGAGGAGGTGGTAGAGCAAGACCACCTCACCGGACCGGGCGGCCATCGCCGGGTCGTCGCCCTCCACCCAGACGATGTGCTCGGCCAGGTCCGGCGGCGGCCGCCGGCCGGCTCCCAGCCAAAGCCGGGTCAGTCCCCAGGTCTCCGCCCGTCGCAACAGGGTGGCGGTGTTCGGAAGGTCGGCCGACCCCACCACCAGCAACACGTCTCCGGGACGGGCCAGCAGCCTCACCGCCCCGACCGGGTCCGACCCTTCCACGTGGACGGCCGGAAGGGCCCGTTTGCCGACGATGACCGGATGGACGAACTCGACGGCCACATGGCGGCCGTGAGCCGGCCATTCCGGTGACACGCACCACAGGGTGGCTCCAGCCGCGAAGCGCCGGGCCAGCATCAACGAGGCGGCCGCCAAGTCCTCGGCCCGGAGAAGATCCTCCTCACGCATGAGCGTGCTCATGACCCCCATCCTGCCTCGGCCGGAGCCGATCCGCGGTAGCCGGCCACCGCCGCCTGACCCAACGCCAGGCCGCCATCATTGGGGGGGACCAGCCGGTGGGTGAGGACTTCGAACTCCCGAGCCGAAAGCTCCTGGCGGGCCAGGTCGACGAGCAGGACGTTCTGGAAGACCCCACCGCTCAGCGCCACCCGGTCGATCCCCGTATGCCGGCGGGTCTCGGCGGCGACCTCCCCGATCAGCCGGGCCACGGCCGAGTGGAAGCCGGCCGCCACCGGCCCGGTCCCCCGGCCGGCCCGGAGGTCGGCCACCATGGCGGCGAGCACGGGGGCGGGGTCGATCCCGTCGCCCTCGACGGCGAACCGGTATTCCCGGGCGTTGCCGAGATCGGCGTCGGCGATCGCCTCCAACTCGATGGCGGCCTGGGCCTCGAAGGAGACGGTCTGCCGCACGCCGAGGAGGGAGCTGACCGCGTCGAACAGTCGGCCCATGCTCGAGGTCGGCACGCAGAGGAAGTCGCGCTCGAGTTGCCGGGTGAGGACGGCCACCTCTTCTTCGCCGGCGGCGATCACCGGCCAGAGATCGGGGGCCCAGTCGATGCCGGCCGACCAGAGATGGGCGAGGGCGGCGCGGTAGGGCTTCCGGATGGTGGCGTCGCCTCCCGGCAGCGGCACGTAGGCCAGGTGGGCGACCCGCTCGAACCCTCCGTAGTCGGCGACCAGGGCCTCCCCACCCCAGATGGCGCCGTCGTGGCCGTAGCCGGTCCCGTCGAAGGCGAAGCCGATGACCGGCTCGCCCGCCGGGACCCGGTGCTCGGCCATCACCGCGGCGATGTGGGCGTGATGGTGCTGCACGAACTCCACCGGTCGTTCGGAGGCGGCCTCGGCCCAGGCCCGGGTCTGGTATCCGGGGTGGGGGTCGGCGGCGATCCGGGCCGGGTCGACCTCGTACATGGCGGCGAACTGCCGGGTCGAGTGTTCGAAGGCGTCGAGGGTCTCCAGGCTCCCCATGTCGCCGATGTGCTGGCTCATCCAGGCATCCCGGCCACTGGCCAGGCAGAAGGCGTTCTTCAGCTCGCCCCCGGCGCCCAGGATCGGGGCCGACTCGAACGGCAGCCGCACCGGCAACGGGGCGTACCCCCGGGAGCGTCGGATCGGCAACTCCTGCCCACCGGCCACCCGCACCACCGAGTCGTCACAGGGCACATGGATGGGGCGGTCGTGGATCAGCCACCCGTCGGCCAGCCGGCCGAGCCGGCGGCGGGCATCGTCGTCCCGGTAACAGATCGGCTCGTCGCTCAGGTTGCCGCTGGTCATCACCAGTGCCCGGGGGACGGCCTGGCCCGAACCGGGGACGCTCTCGAACAGGAGGTGATGCACCGGGGTGTAGGGCAACAGGATCCCGACCCGGGGATTGCCCGGCGCAATCAGCTGGCTCAGCGGGCCGCCCGGGCGCCGGCGGAGGAGGACGATGGGTCGTTGGCGACTGGTCAACAGGGCGGCCTCTTCCGGTCCTACCCAGGCCAGTGATTCGGCTTCGGCGAGGTCGGCGACCATCACCGCCAACGGCTTGTCGCCCCGGGCCTTTCGCCGCCGGAGCTCCGCGACCGCCAGGTCGGAGGTGGCGTCACAGGCCAGGTGGTAGCCGCCGACGCCCTTGACGGCGACGATGTCACCCCGGTCCAGGGCCGCCTGGGCGGCGGCGATCGCTGCGTCGGTCCCGTGGGTCGGAAGCGTGGCCCGGTCAGCGGAATCCGAACCGCCTCCGGATTCGAACCACAGCCGTGGCCCGCAGACGGCACAGGCCACCGGCTGGGCATGGAACCGGCGGTCACCCGGGTCGTGGTACTCCGCCGAGCAGTCGGGACACAGCGGAAAGCTACTCATGGTCGTGTTCGGACGGTCGTAGGGAAGGCGGACGGTGATGGTGAACCGCGGGCCGCAGTTGGTGCAGTTGATGAACGGGTACCGGTACCGGCGGTCGGCGGGCTCGGCCATCTCTCCCAGGCAGTCGTCGCACACGGCAACGTCCGGGGACACCAACGTCCTCACCTGACCGGTGGCCCGGCTCTCGATGATCCGGAAGGTCGACTCCGCGACCGCGGCCAGGTCGGTCGCGTCCACCTCGTCGATGCGGGCCAGCGGCGGGGCCTCCGCCACCAGGCGGGTCTCGAACCCGCCGACAGCGGCGGCGGGGCCCTCGACCTCCACCACCACCCCCTCGGTGTCGTTGCCGACATGGCCGGAGAGGGCGAGCTCGGTGGCCAGACGTTGCACGAATGGCCGGAAGCCCACCCCCTGCACCACCCCCACCACCCGGATCCGGTGTCGGACCCGGTCGCGGGCGGCGACCGCCGTGGTCATGCCGTGACCACACTCCGGCGTCCGAGGGTCACCGCCGCCTCCCGGTGCATCCTGCCGAAGTTGTAATAGGCCGCACAAGCTCCCTCCGAGGAGACCATGCACGTCCCGATGGTAGTCTCCGGCGTGCAGGCGGTCCCGAACACCTCGCACTCCCAGGGCTTGATGACGCCTTTGAGCACCTCGCCGCACTGGCAGGCCTTTGGATCCGCCACCCGGACACCGGGAACCTGGTAGCGAAGTTCGGCGTCGAACGCCTCGAATTCCGGCCGCAGCTTCAGGGCGCTCTGGGAGATGAACCCCAGCCCCCGCCATTCGAAGTGGGGACGCAACTCGAAGACGTCGGCCAGGATGGCGAGCGCCCTCGGGTTCCCCTCCTCGGCCACCACCCGGGAGTACTGGTTCTCCACCTCGCAGCGCCCGTCCCGGATCTGGGTGAGGAGCATGGCGATGGCGTGGAGGATGTCCAGCGGTTCGAAGCCGGCGGTGACCAGTGGCTTGCCGTACTGCTCGGGGACGAACCGGTAGGGGCGCTGCCCGATCACCGTGGACACGGGGCCGGGCCCGAGAAAGCCGTCGAGGCGCAGGTCCGGCGACTCGAGGATGGCCTTGACCGGCGGCACGATGGTCACGTGGTTGCAGAACACGCTGAAGTTCGAGACCTGGCGCGCCCGGGCCTGCAACAGGGTGATGGCGGTCGACGGGGCGGTGGTCTCGAAACCGACAGCGAAGAACACCACCTCGCGGTCGGGATTGTCGATGGCCACCTGGAGGGCATCCAACGGCGAGTACACGAAACGGATGTCCGCTCCCTCCGCCTTGGCCTTGAGCAGGTTTCCGTTGCCACCCGGGACCCGCATCATGTCCCCGAAGGAGGTGAAGATCACCCCGGGCTCTTTGGCCACCGCGATGGCATCGTCCACCCGGCCCATGGGAATCACACACACCGGGCAGCCCGGACCGTGGACCAGTTCGACCGAGGCAGGAAGGATGTGTTCGATGCCGTGCCGGTAGATGGTGTGGGTGTGGCCCCCGCACACCTCCATGAACTTGAATTCCTGGTCGCCGGCCAAGTCGGTGATCAGCGACACCAGCGCTCGGGCCGAAGCCGGGTCCCGGTACTCGTCGACAAATCGCATCCCCGCGGCCTAGGCGACCCGACGCAGTGACGAGTCGGACTTGGACCCGGTCATCCGTTCGGCAAACCCTTCGCCGCCGCGCCCGAGGATGTCGCGGGCCATGGAGATCCCGCCGCTGATCAGGTCCCTGACCTCTTCGGAGGTGCTGATCACCTTCCAGGCGTCCCGGATTTCGTTCCAGCCTTCCTTGCCGTCCCTGGTACCGAAGATGTACCCGACGACGGCTCCCAAGATTGCTGCCATGTCACTCTCCTCTGCTGCTTTGCGATTATGTCCCGTTGTTGCCGCTACTACTCCCGGCGGTGGCCCGTGTCGACCAGTACGCCTCCAGCTCGTCCCCGTAGGCCTGACCCATGAGCTTCAGAGAGGCCAGCGCCAGGTTGGCCTCCTCCTCGTCGATCTTGGACATGGCGAAGCCGACGTGGATGAGCACCCAGTCGCCGGCTTCGAGGTGCTCGTCCTCCAACAACCCGATGTTGATGATCCGGGTGACACCGGATACGTCGACCTTGGCCAGCTGGTCACTGGCGTCCACGAACTCGACCAACTGGCCGGGGATCCCTAGGCACATGCTCTCTCTACCCCTCCCTCTCGGCGAGTATCTCGACCCGCACGTCCACTTCCGGCTCCACCTTCAGCATCAGCATCTTGGGGGGCTCCATCCCGAACTCACGGATGTCGAAGCGGGACGATCCCGCCATCTGAATGGTCCGGTCGTAGATGACCTCGAGGGTCATATCGCCTTCGTGTCGGCGGG
>DATARI010000238.1:0-5868 GCA_036264255.1 Acidimicrobiales bacterium
GGGTCGGGGAACCGGTCCACCTCGACCAGGGTGGAGGCGCCGTCGGGACCGTCGACATAGGCGGTGGACCCGATCAGCTCCACCCGGTATTGGCGGGTGACGCCGGCAAAGGTGAGTGACACCGCCTCGGGGGTCACCGACTCCACCTCGACCTCGATTGGCGAGCCGTCGACCTCCACCCGGGACAGCCGCCGCCCGGACCGGTCGAACCGGTCGAAGCGGTACCCGACCGCCACCGGGCCGAGGTGGGAGTCGAAGGTGGTGGTCTGGAGGACCGAGGGGCTGTTGCGGAAGCCGGAGGGGATGGTCGGCTGCACCCGGGCCTCTTTCCGCCTCCGGGCCTGGGCGGCGAGGGCGGCGGCGAGGGCGTGTCGGTGGGTGGCCGCCTGGTCAGAGCGGAGGCCGGTCAGGTCGTAGCGGTCGAGGAACCCGGTGTCGGTGTCCCCGGAACGGAAGCTCGGATGGCGGAGGATCCGCACCAGCAGGTCGCGGTTGGTGGTCACTCCGTGGATCTGAGCGTCCGCCAACGCGGTGGCCAGCGCCGAGGTCGCCTCGTCCCGGGTGGGGGCGTGGACGATGACCTTGGCCAACATCGGGTCGTAATGGGGGCTGACCACCGAGCCGGTCTCCACCCCGCTGTCGACCCGCAGGCCGGGACGGGCGGTCGGGATTTCGAAGCGGTGGAGGGTGCCGGTCGACGGCATCCACCCGGACCCCGGATCCTCGGCGTAGAGGCGGGCCTCGATGGCGTGGCCGACCGGTCCCGCCTCCACCGCGGCGTGGACCTCGGCGGGCAACGGCTCGCCGCCGGCGATGAGCAGCTGCAACCGCACCAGGTCGAGACCGGTGACGGCCTCGGTCACCGGGTGCTCCACCTGCAGCCGGGTGTTCATCTCCAAGAAGTAGGGGTCGCCCTCGGCATCGAGCACGAACTCGACGGAGCCGGCGTTGACGTAGTCGACCGCCCGGGCCGCATTGAGGGCCGCCTGGCTGAGCCGGGCCCGGAGGGCGGGGGTGACCACCGGGGACGGCGCCTCCTCGATGATCTTCTGGTGCCGCCGCTGGATGCTGCACTCCCGCTCGAACAGGGCCACGGTGTTCCCGTGGGCGTCGGCCAGGACCTGCACCTCTATGTGGCGCGGATCGATGACGTAGCGCTCGAGGAAGACGGTGCCGTCGCCGAAGGCGGACAGCGCTTCCCGGCGGGCACCGGTCAGCGCCTCGGCCAGGTCGTCAGGCCCCGGAACCACCCGCATGCCCCGGCCGCCGCCGCCGGCCGAGGCTTTGACCAGCAGCGGCCACCCCAGCGCCTCGACGTCCCCGGGGGCGGGGAGCTGTTCGTCGACCACGGTGATCGACGGGAGGGTCGGCACCCCGGCTTCCCGCATCATCTGCTTGGAGAGGACCTTGGAGCCCATGGCATCGATGGCGTCGGCCGATGGTCCCACCCAGGTCAGCCCGGCGCCGGTCACCGCCCGGGCGGCGGTTCCCGACTCCGACAGGAAGCCGTAGCCCGGGTGGACGGCGTCGGCCGAGCACCGGGAGGCGGCATCCAGGATGAGATCGACCCGGAGATAGGTGTCCGCCGGAGACACCCCCGGCAACCGGACGGCGAGGTCGGCCTCGGCCACGTGGGGGCTGTCGTCGTCGGCGTCGGAGTAGACGGCCACCGTGGTGATGCCCATGGCGCGGGCCGACCGCATGATGCGCCGGGCGATCTCGCCGCGGTTGGCGACCAGCAGGGTGCGGATCGGGGTGGGAGTGGCCATCAGGGGTGCACCCTCACATTCGAAACACGCCGTAGCCACGGGTGCCCTCGATGGGTTGGTTGGCGATCACCGACAGACAGATGCCGAGCACCGTCCGGGTGTCGCGGGGGTCGATGATGCCGTCGTCGTAGAGGCGGGCGGTGAGGAACAGCGGGAGCGACTCGGCCTCGATCTGGGCCTCCACCATCTCCCGCATGGCGGCGTCAGCCTCCTCGTCGAAGGGGACCCCCTTGGCCGCCGCCGACTGGCGGGCGACGATGGAGAGGACCCCGGCCAGCTGGGTCGGGCCCATCACCGCCGAGCGGGCGTTGTGCCAGGCGAACAGGAAGCGGGGATCGTAGGCCCGGCCGCACATGCCGTAATTGCCCGCCCCGTAGGAGGCGCCGATGTTGACGGTGAGGTGGGGGACCGACGAGTTGGTCACCGCGTTGATCATCATCGCCCCGTGCTTGATGATCCCGGCCTGCTCGTACTCCTTGCCCACCATGTAGCCGGTGGTGTTCTGCAAGAAGACGAGCGGGACGTCGATCTGGTTGGCCAGCTGAATGAACTGGGTCGCCTTGTGGGCCTCCTGGGAGAACAGCACCCCGCGGTGGTTGGCGAGGATCCCGACCGGGTAGCCGTGGATCGACGCCCAGCCGGTGACCAGGCTGGACCCGTAGAGGGGCTTGAACTCGTCAAATCGGGAGCCGTCCACCACCCGGGCCAGGACCTCCCGGGGGTCGAAGGGGACCTTCGGGTCGGCGGAGGCGATGCCGAGCAGTTCGTCGGGGTCGTGGATCGGCGGGTCGGCGGGCTGGCTGGGCCCGGCCCCCCGCTTGCGCCAGTTGAGCCGGCTGACGATCTGGCGGCCCAGGCGGATGGCGTCGGGCTCGTCCACCGCCAGGGCGTCGGCCAGGCCGGAGACCCGGGCGTGCATGGAGGCGCCGCCCAGCTCCTCGTCGTCGGACTCCTCGCCGGTGGCCATCTTCACCAGCGGCGGGCCGCCGAGGAACACCTTGGAGCGTTCCTCGATCATCACGATGTAGTCGCTCATACCGGGGACGTAGGCGCCGCCGGCGGTGGAGTTGCCGAACACCAGCGCCACGGTGGGCAGGCCGGCGGCCGATTGGCGGGTGAGGTCCCGGAACGCCCGCCCCCCGGGGATGAACAGCTCGGCCTGGGAGGGGAGGTCGGCGCCGCCCGACTCCACCAGGTTGATGGTCGGGAGCCGGTTGGCCTGGGCGATGTCCGAGCCCCGGGCGCCCTTCTTGAAGGTGAAGGGGTTCATGGCCCCTCCCCGGATGGTGGGGTCGTTGGCGGAGATATAGCACTCGACCCCTTCCACCACCCCGATCCCGGTGACGGAGGAGGCGCCCACGGTGAACTGGCTGCCCCAGCCGGCCAGCGGGCAGAGCTCGAGGAAGGCGGAGTCCCGGTCGAGGAGCAGTTCGATCCGTTCGCGGGCGGGCAGCTTGCCCCGCTGGCGGTGGCGCTCCACGTACTGCGGGCCGCCGCCGGCCCGGGCCACCGCCAGCTGCTCGTCGACCACCGCCACCGCTTCGAGCAGCGCCTCCCGGTTGGCCCGGTAGGCGTCGGAGGTCACGTCGACGGTGGTGGCGAGGGTGGGCATGGTGTCTACCTAGGGTTTTTGCCGGATGGCCCGGACTGGCTGCATTCTTCTTCCGGACGAGGGAAGAATAGGCCCGAATGAATAACGTATTCATCCTCCGGACGAGGGAAGAATAGGCCGAATGGATAACGTGGCGTCCAACTCGCTGTACCGATGATGTCCCCGGAGGTCTCCACATGGTGATTCGCACCTTCCCCCAGTCGTATGCGGATGAATGGGGCTCCGACGACGAGGCATCCGAGGCCCGGGAAGCCGCCGCCCAGCGGGTGGCCAGTGGCGGCGGATCGTCCCGCCCGCTGACCGCGGTGGTGCTGGCGGCCGGCGAGGGCACCCGGATGAAGTCGGCCCGCCCCAAGCCCCTCCACCGGCTGTGTGGCCGGCCGATGGTCCTCCATGTCCTCGACGCCCTGGCCGAGCTGTCGGTCACCCGGGTGGTGGTGGTGGTGGGCCACCGGGCCGAGTGGGTGACCAAGACCCTCATCGAGCACGCCCCCGCCGGCATGGCCATCGAGTTCGTCGAGCAGGTGGAGCAGCGGGGGACCGGGGACGCCATGTCGGTGGCCCTCACCGGGCTGCCCGACGACGAAGGCGATGAGGAGAGCGACGTGGTGGTGCTTCCCGGCGACACCCCCCTGCTGCGGCCGACCACCCTGGCCCGGCTGGTCCGGGCCCATCGCGACTCGGAGGCGGCCGCCACCCTGCTGACCGCCGAGCTCGACGACCCGGCCGGCTACGGCCGGGTCGTCCGGGGCCGCAATGACAGCGTGGCCCGGGTGGTGGAACACGGTGACGCCACCGACGAGGAGCTGGAGGTGAAGGAGGTCAACACCTCCATCTACTGCTTCCGCCGGAGCGTGCTGGCTCCCTCGCTGCGCCGGCTGAGCCCGGCCAACGCCCAGGGGGAGTACTACCTCACCGACGTGGTGGAGGTGCTCTACGAGGCCGGGCACAACGTCGGCTCGATGGTGGTGGTCGACACTATGGAGGTGGCCGGGGTCAATGACCGAGCCCAGCTGGCGGTGGCGGAGGCCGAACTGCGGGACCGGATCAACGAGCGGTGGATGCGGCGGGGGGTGACGATGTGGGACCCGGAGCGCACCTACATCGATGCCGACGTGCGGCTGGCCACCGACGTGGTGTTGCTGCCGGGGGTGATCCTCCAGGGGGCGTGCGACATCGCCGAGCACGCCGAGATCGGCCCGAACTGCCACCTGATCGACACCACCGTCGGGGAAGGGGCGGTGGTGATGGACAGTGTCGGCCGGCGCTCGATGATCGGGAGGGACGCCCGGGTCGGACCGTTCGCGGTGCTGGCCGAGGGCTCGGACGTGGCCGCCGGATCAGTGGTCGGGGCGGCCGGAATCGTGGTGGCGGACCCGGGCCCGGGGGGAGCCGCCGGGCCGGGCCGGCCGGCCGGCGACGGGGCAGATTCGGCGCGGTAGCGTCAGGCCCATGGAATTCACTCCCCGCCGGCGCATCGAATTGGTCTCTGGACGATCGCATCCGGAGTTGGCCCGGGAGATCGCCGGCCAGTTGGACGTGGAGTTGGGGGAGGCGAACCTGCGGGAGTTCTCCAACGGCGAGATCCACTGCCGCTACGGGAAGTCAATGCGGGGCAGCGACGTCTTCATCATCCAGACCCACTGTGGCCCGGTGAACGACTCGATCATGGAGCACCTCATCATGATCGACGCGGCCAAGCGGGCATCGGCCAAGCGGATCACCGCGGTGGCTCCCTATTACGGCTACTCCCGCCAGGACCGCAAGGCCACCGGACGCGAGCCGATCACCGCCAAGCTGGTGGCCGACATGCTGTCGGTGGCCGGCGCCGACCGGGTGGTCAGCGTGGACCTCCACTCCGGACAGATCCAGGGGTTCTTCGACGTCCCCTTCGACCACCTGACCGCCGCCCCGGTGCTGGTGGACTATCTGCGGAAGGAAGGCACCGAGGACCTGGTGGTGGTCGCCCCCGACGCCGGCCGGGTGAAGGTGGCCGAGCGGTTCAGCCAGCACCTGTCGTCGAATCTGGCCGTGGTCCACAAGCGGAGGCCGAGCGGCACCGCCAACGAGGTGGAGGCCCTCCAGGTGGTGGGCGACGTCTCCGGCCGACGCTGCGTGTTGATCGACGACATGATCGACACCGCCGGGACCATCGTGGCCGCCGCCGACCTGCTGATCGAACGGGGGGCGGCCGAGGTGTGGTGCATGGCCACCCATGCGGTGCTGTCCGACCCGGCGGTGGACCGGCTGAAGAACTCCGCCCTCACCAAGGTGGTCGTCACCAACACCCTGCCGGTCCCGCCCGAGCACCAATTCGACAAGCTCGAGGTCCTGTCGGTGGCCAAGCTGATCTCCGATGCCATCGGGGCGGTGTTCGAGGACACCTCGGTCTCGGAGATCTTCGGCGGCCAGAACCTGTCCTAGCCTGCGCGACAGGGGTGCGGCGCAGCTGGTGGGGGCGCGCTCGTGCTCGCGTGGATCAACGGG
>DATARI010000046.1:0-3822 GCA_036264255.1 Acidimicrobiales bacterium
CAGCGGTCGCCCCCAGGTCCTGCTGATGCTCGAGCGGTTCTTCTCCTACCTGGCCTCCCACCCCGGCGTCCGGTTCACCACCTTCGAGGCGGCCGCCGCTGACTTCCGCCGCCGGTCCCCTTTCGTCCTCCCCGAGGGGCCCGACCCCCGCGACCCGGCCCGATCCCCCACATGAGCGCCATCGGGGACCGCCCCCGGCTGGGCCTCATCGTCCCCTCCACCAACCTCACCATCGAGCGCCTGCTGCACCGATCCGGATTCACCGAAGTGTTCGGGGTCGACGTGGTGGTCACCCGGTTGCCGGTGACGACGATCGCCGCCACCCCGGGTTCGGACCGGCAGTTCCAGCCCCGCCGACTGCTGGCCGCCACTCGCCTCCTGGCCGATGCCCGCCCCGATGTCATCGCCTGGACCGGCACCTCCTCCTTCTGGCTCGGCCTCGACGAGGAGGTGGCCTGGATGCGGTCGGTGGGTGCCGAGTTCGGCGTACCACTGACCAGCGCCACCGAAGCCGTGGTCGAGGCGCTGCAAGCCCTGGGGCGCCCCAAGGTGTCGCTCTTCACCCCCTACGAGGAGCCCATCCACCGGGCGGTGGCCACCACTCTGGGCGAAGCCGGCTTCCGGGTGCGGCATCAGACGAACCTCGGCATCACCGACAATGCGTCGTTTGCCGCCCTCGACCCGGCGGTGATCGAGGAGGCGGTCCGAGGGTTTCCGGGCGACGACCCGGTGGTGGTGGTGTGCACCAACGTGACCGCCTGCATCCTGGACGCTGAGGTGGTCGACAGCCTGGTGGCGGTGCTGTGGCACGCCATGGCCTTGGCAGCCGAGCAGAAGGGGTGGTCGGGTGGGTCGGCTTCCTACCGCGGGTTCCACGACGCCCTGGCCGCCCGCTCGGCGGTCGTCTAGGTGGTGGCGACCACGGTGGCGTCGGGGGGCCGGAGCGACCCTGCCCAGGCGGCGATCGACAGCAACGATCCGTCGTCCCCGGCCCGGCCGACCAGCTGGGCGCCGACCGGCAGACCACTGCTCCCGGTCGATACCGGCACCGTGACCACCGGCAAGCCGAGCAAGGTCCACAGCCGGGCGAACCGCGGGTCGCCGGTGGAGGCCAACCCCTCGGGGGCCTCGCCCACCACCGCCGGGGTGAGCAGGACGTCGGCGGCGCCGAACAACTCCTCCTGGCCATCCCGGCCGCCAGCGGCGGCGGCCAGCCGGCGCACCTCGTCGTACTCGTCAGGGTCGACCGAGGCCCCCCGGTCCAACAGGTTGCGCAACTCGTCGGAGAGGGCGGCACCCTGGCTCCGTTCCCACGCCAGTGACCGGGCCGCCTCGTATCCCATCACCACGGGATGCCGGTCGGCGAGCCCGTGGAAGGAGAGGGGCAGCGTCGAGTCGAACACCTCCGCACCGGCGTTCTCCGCCCATCCGGCTAGCTCCTCCACCGCCCGGCGGCCGTCGGCCGCACAGGCCTCCCACTGCTCGGTGCGCAGGACCCCCAACCGAGGTGGGCCGATGGCTTCCGGCGCCGGCGGCCGGCCGGTGAGGCAGACCCGGACCGCATCGAGCAACCAGGGATCGCGGGCGAACCAGCCGACGGTGTCGAGGGAGGGCGCCACCGGCTTGATCCCGGCCACCGACACCGTCCCGAACGTCGGCTTGAACCCGTACACCCCGCAGAAGCTGGCCGGTCGGGTCACCGAGCCGGCCGTCTGGGTGCCCAACGCCATATCGGCCATCCCGGCGGCCACCGCCGCCGCCGATCCCATCGAGGAGCCGCCCGGGGTGCGGGTTGCCCGGTGGGGGTTGGTGGTGGGGCCGGGGTGGAAGGTGGCCAACTCGGCGGTGACCGTCTTGCCCAGGCAGACCGCCCCGGCCTGTCGCAGGAGCGCCACCGCGGAGGCATCGGCCCGGGGCCGGTGGCCGGCGAAGAGGGGGCTGCCGTACTCGGTGGGCTGGTCCCCGGTATCGAACACGTCCTTCACCCCGAGGACCACCCCGAGGAGCGGACCGGTCCCACGGGTGTCGGCGGTGGTCGCCTCCCGGCGGGCACCCTCGGCATCCAGGTGGGCCCAGGCCCGGACCACCGGTTCTCGTTGCTCAACCACCGCCAAGGCCCGCTCGACCGCGTGGCGGGCACTCCGCCCCCCTACCATCACCGGGTCAATTCCGTGGCCGTTCGCAGGCCGATCCCGGCCGTCGCTTCCGAGGAGGAACCATGCCCGCCAAGCTCACTGAACACCATTTGGGACGGGCGGTCTCCCACCAGTTCTGGGACCGGGAGCTGGAGCCCGAGTTGGTGGTGCGGCCGGGCTCCGAAGTCGGCCTGTCGCTCCGTGACGGGTCGAACGGCCAGATCACTCCCGGCACCGCCGCCAAGGACCTGCTGGAGCTGGACTTCACCCAGATGGACCCGCTGACCGGGCCGGTATTCGTCGAGGGCGCCCATCCCGGTGATGCCCTGGCCGTGGAGATCCGCGACATCTCCCTCGCCTCCTGGGGATGGTCGGGGATCCTTCCGGGGCTCGGGCTGCTGGTCGATCACTTTCCGGGTCCCCTGCTCAAGTTCTGGGATCTCCAGCTCGACTACGTGGAGATAGGGCCCGGGGCCCGCTTCGCCCTGCAGCCGATGCTCGGCGTGATCGGTGTCGCCCCACCGCTGCCGGGCCAACACTCGTCGGTCGTCCCCACCCGGGCGGGGGGGAACATGGACGTGAAGTACACCCGGACCGGCAGCCGGGTGCTGCTCCCGGTGTTCGTGGAGGGCGCGCTGTTGTCGCTCGGCGATGCCCACGCTCTGCAGGGGGACGGGGAGCTGAGCGGGACCGCCATCGAATGCGAGGCCGACGTGATGGTGAAGGTGGAGGTGGTCCGGGGGGCGGGCCTGACCGCCCCGGTGGTCGACACCGCCGAGGCCGGAGAGGATCCCCCCGAGCGGCGTCGGAGCTTCCTCGGCGTCGGCCCCGACCTCTGGGAGGCGACCCGGGAGGCGAGCCTCCGGGCGGTCGAGGCGTTGGCCGGATCGCTCAAGATCGATCCCGATGAGGCGTACGCACTGCTGGGCACCTTCGCGGAGCTTCGCATCCACGAGATCGTCGACCGCCCGAACTGGGTCGTCGGGTGCATGGTGCCCCTCCGGCTGCTGACCTGACCGCCGCCACCCGCCGGGCGTCCGATCATCCCGGATGGAGGGCGGCCAGGCTCACCGTGTAGGGATAGGCCACCACGTGCCCCTGCGGCAGTCCCTTCAGCCAGGGTTGGGCGACAAAGACATCGCTCCGGTTGACCATGTTCTGCCAGCACCCGGTGGCGGCCGCCGCGTCACCCACCTGCCCGAAGAGGGCGGTGTTATCAGTGGCCACCGCCTGGTTCAGCTGGTCGGTGATGTTGGGCACCGTGCAATGGAAGATGTTCACCCCGCCGGTCGGGCCCCAGCCGATGTCGGCCCACTGGTAGGCGTCGTAGGCATCGGGCCAGATGAACTCGACGAGGAGGTCGGGAGCATTGGCGGGCACGGTGCCGGGAGGCGACCATCCGTAGATGGTCCCGGTCTGGTAGCCGACCGACTTCACCGACAGGCCGGCCTGGTCGAGGCTGTCGGTCAGGATCGAGGCGATGAGCTGGTCGCTCGGGGAGCTGGTGTCGTACCCGATGGTGAACGATCGCTGCGACGCCGGGAGGCTGGCGACCAGTGTTTTCAGCGCCGACGGATCGTAGGTGTTGTCCTGGGTGGCCATGCCGGCCGGCACCACGTTCTTCGGGTAGATCTGGGTACCGATGGTGCCGAGACCGGGATAGACGTCGGCCAGGATCTGCTTGAGG
>DATARI010000054.1:0-4999 GCA_036264255.1 Acidimicrobiales bacterium
CCATCGACTTCTCGTCGTCCTTCGGTGGCTACAAGGCGTCGGGGGTGGGCCGGGAGTTCGGCGAGGACGGCCTGGAGCTGTTCCTGGAGAAGAAGACCATCACCCTGCCGGCCGGCTACAGCCCGTCGGTCTGACCGGGCGGGTCCTCCAGGTTCCGGGGCCGGCGGGAGTCGGACTGGCGGGGCCGGGGTGGCGGGCCCGGGGTGGGGGAGGTCCCGGCGCTCGAGGGGTGACGGGCGCCGGAAAACCGGCCGGTGAGGGCCGCTCCCCGGGTGAGCTGCGGGTCTGCGAAACTGTGGCGTTCAACCCGCCGGCCTGACCAGACCGGTTTCGATCGAGTCCGGAGGCGTCTACCCCGATGAGTCCTGCTGCCGACGCGGCTGGCCAAGCGCCACCCAAAGCTGCGGCCGCATCCACGGTGGCCCGTGGCCGGAACGTCACCTTCGGGTTCATCCCCGCCCTCGACGGGCTGAGGGCCCTGGCGGTCCTCGGGGTGATGATGTACCACGGCGGGACCTCCATCCTCGGAGGCGGGTTCCTCACCATCGACGTGTTCTTCGTCCTCTCCGGGTTCCTCATCACGTCGCTGCTGATCGGGGAGTGGCGGAAGAAGCTGACCATCCATCTCGGCCAGTTCTGGGCCCGGCGGGCCCGGCGGCTGTTGCCGGCCCTCTTGGTGATGCTGATCGCAGTGGCCATCTACGCCAAGATCTTCGCCCCCCCCGGCGAGTTCGCCAACCTCCGGCTCGACTCGCTGTCCACCTTGTTCTACGTGGCCAACTGGCACTTCATCTTCGCCGGCACCAATTACTTCAACCTCACCGCTCACCCGTCACCGCTCAACCACATGTGGTCGCTGTCGATCGAGGAGCAGTTCTACATCGTGTGGCCCCCGGTGGTGCTGGCCATGCTGTATCTGGGCAACAAGCTCCGACCCGCCCGGCGCCTGTGGCCGGTGTTCACGGTGGCGGTGGTGGGCGCCATCGCCTCGGCGGTGGACATGTCCCTCCTCTACCACGGGCCGCAGTCGGTGATGCGGGTCTACGAAGGTACCGACACCCGTAGCCAGGACATGTTGGTGGGCGCCGCCCTGGCCATCGGCATGGCCATGTGGGCCCAGTACCGCAAGGCCCTCCCGGAGGTCTCGGGGCCGGAGGGCGCGGTGGGAGTCGGACAAGGGTCGGGTGCGGGTGCGGGTGCGGGTGCGGCGTCAGGATCGGCACAGCTGCACCGTCGGGACCGCATCCGTCAGCAGAAGGCCGGGGTCACCCCCATCCCCGCCTGGGAGCTCACCCCCGGGCGGTGGCGCACCCTGGTGGGGGTGCTCGGGTGGGTGGTCATCGGGTACTTCGCCTACCTGTGGTCCCACCTCTCGGCGCCCACCACCTTCCTCTACCGAGGCGGCTTCTTTCTGGCCGCGGTCGGCGTGGCCATCGTGATCTTCACCGCGGTGACCCATCAGCTGGGCTCGGTGTCCCGGGCCCTCGGCAACCGGGTGTTCCAGTACGTCGGCAAGATCTCCTACGGGACCTACCTGTGGCACTTCCCGCTGTTCGCGATGTTGTCGGCCACCAGCCTCCACCTCATCGGTTACCCCCTCCTGGTCATCCGGATCGGCGTCACCCTGCTGGTCGCCACCATCTCGTTCTACGTGGTGGAGGAGCCCATCCGGCGGGGCCGGCTGCGCTCGTTCACCGAGTGGCGAGCGTGGCTGATGACCTCGGGTGCGGTTCTCGGCGTGGTGGCGGTCACCGTGGTCGCCACCCTGCCGTCGGCGGCTGATGCGGCTCCGGCCAGCCTCTCGAAAGTGTCGGGGGCGCAATACAGCGGGCCGACGGTCAAGCTGGCGGTGTTCGGCGACTCGGTGGCTTCCCGGTTGGGGTTTGCCATGTCCCTCAACAACATCCAGCAGAGCTACGACGTCGATCTCCAAAACGGGGCCCTGATCGGTTGCGGGGTGCTCCGCAGCACCGAGTACATCGCCCACGGCGTCCCCGATCCGATGGCGGCACCCTGCAACTCGAGCACTCCGGCCTCCCAGCAGTGGCCGGCCCAGTGGGCCGGTGACCTCTCCCAGTTCCATCCCAACGTGGTGGCTGTCCTGGTCGGGCGGTGGGAGATGAACGACCGGCTCATCAATGGCCAGTGGATGCACATCGGGGAGCCGGCCTTCGACACCCTGCTCAAGCAGTCACTGGAGCAGGCGGTCAGTGTGGCCGGGTCCACCGGGGCCCAGGTGATGCTCATGACCGCTCCCTGTTTCGACTCCGGTGAGCAGGACAACGGCCAGCCGTGGCCGGAGGACTCGCCCACCCGGCTGGCGGACTACAACAGCATCCTGCGCCAGGTCGGCTCCGAACATCCGGCCAACACCGAGGTCTACGACCTGGGGGCCCAACTCTGTCCCGGTGGTCACTTCGAGCTGTCCATCGACGGGGTGCAGATCCGTGATGCCGACGGCATCCACATCGTGCCCACCGAAGCCGCCGGCCAGTGGCTCGACGCCCGGGTCCTCCCCGAGGTCGTCCGGCTGGGGCGGCTTCAGATGGTCCGGGCGGGTCAGAACTCCTCGTCCTCGTCCCCCGGGATCGGGTGATCAGCCATCCGCCCCGGTGATCCTCGGCAGCGGGACTAACCGGTGGGGGGTGCGGTGGCGGGTGGCGGTATGGAGGCGGGCGGGGGTACCGGGGAGGTAGGTGCCGGCTGGAAGGGACTGGACTGGTCGGCCACCCCGCACTGGTCGGTGAGCGCCCCGACCAGATGGGATTCCGAGACCCGGCTGCTCTCCGACACCGTGGTCATGAGCGCCTGCCACTGGGAATCCTTCCCGGCCGCCTGGGCGGCGATGGGCAGGGCGTCCACCAGCTGGATGTAGGCCTCCCGGTTGAGGTTGGCGGCGGTAGTCGGGTCGGTGTCGGCGGTGGCGTCCTTGTAGAGGGCGATCGATCGATTGACATGGACGCAGGCGGCCTGGGCCAGTGCCTTGCCGTTCCCGCTGCAGGCGGACAGCCCGAGTCCGCAGCCGGCGACGATGACCAACCCGGTCGCCCAACGAGGAAGGGACCGGAGGAGGCGGAGAGGGTTCACACCAACCAGCTGCCGGCCGAGTCGAGGAGGTAGCGGCTCACCGCCAGGCACCGGTCGAAGACCTCGCACATCATCTCCTCACCGGCCAAGACCCGGGTCAGGGAGACCGGGGAGCGGGCCACGATGGTGAGCCGGCGCTCGGCGGCGTCAGTGGCCGAGGCATACGAGTCGATGGCCGAGACCTCCAGGGGGAGCTCGATCCCACCGATGCCGGCCAGGTCGATGGCCAGGCGCAGGAGATCGGGTCCGTGGGGGAGGGGCGGCAGGGCCCAGGTGAAGGTGAGGGGGAAGTGGAACTCGTCGGGAGGGTCCTCGTCCTCGGCCAGCCCGAAGACCGCATCCTCGAAGGAGAGCAAGGTGCGGGGGTCGACCTCCAAGGCCAGGTGGAGGTCGAGGGGGCCTCCGCAGCCATCCTCGGGGTGGAGCTCGACCTCCCAGACCTGGCGGAGCGAATAGGTCTCCACGAAATGACGCTCGTCGTGCACATGGAAACCATGATCGACGGAGTGATCCTTGAGATCGGCCACGTATCCGGCCACATCGATGACTGCCACAGGAAAGCCAGCCTACCGGGCCTGGATCGGCTCCAGTATCGTCAACCTGTGGACGATGAACAGCTGATCACCGTGCTGTACGACGCCGCCACGGCAGTGGCCGACGCTCTGGCCGGGCTGGGGGACTGGGGTCTGGCCGGTACCCGGAAGGGTCAGTACCGGTCGGATCTGGCCGCCGACGCCGCCGCGCTGGCGGTTCTGGACCAGGCCGGGCTGGGGGTGATGTCCGAGGAGTCGGGGCTCCACGGCGGTGACCGGGAGATCATCGTGGCGCTGGATCCGGTGGACGGGTCCACCAATGCCGCCCGGGGAATCCCCTGGTACGCCACCAGCCTGTGTGCGGTGGACGGCGAGGGCCTGCGGGCGGCGGTGGTGGTCAACCTGGCATCCGGCGTCCGCTTCGAGGCGACCCGGGGCGGCGGGGCTCGCAGGGACGGCCGGGTCATCCAGCCGTCGGGATGCTCCCGGTTGGGGGAGGCGATTGTCGGCTTCTCGGGCTATCCGGCCTCCTACTTCGGCTGGTCCCAGTACCGAGGGCTCGGATCCGCCGCCCTCGATCTCTGTGCGGTCGCCGAAGGCGTCCTCGACGCCTACGCGGTGGTCGGCACCTCCTCGCTCGGGAGTTGGGACTATCTCGGGGCCATGTTGGTGTGCCAGGAGGCCGGCGCGATGGTCGGCGAATCGCTGAACCGCGAGTTGATCACCCTCTCCCATGCCGACCGGCGCACGCCGCTGGCGGCGGCTACCCCGGCCCTGTTGGCAGAATTGGGTGACGCCTTGGCGGGTAGCGTGATGCGTTCGGGCGTTTAGCTCAGCTGGTTAGAGCAGCTGCCTTACAAGCAGCAGGTCGAGGGTTCGAGTCCCCCAGCGCCCACCGAGGTTCGAATAGTGCGGCCCAGGTCATGCCGGGAGGCCGCCATTCGAACCATTCTGATCCGGTCCGAAAGGAACCACCATGACGACTCCAGTCACGATCGTCGGCGCCGGACTCGGCGGCCTCACCCTTGCTCGCGTTCTCTCTATTCACGGCATTGCCGCCACGATCTACGAGGCGGAACCCTCTGTTGGTGCCCGCACACAAGGCGGACAGCTCGACCTCCACGAGTACAACGGGCAACGAGCGCTCGAAGCCGCCGGTCTCACCGAGGAGTTCCATTCGATCATTCACGAGGGTGGCGAGGCGACGCGCGTGCTCGACAAGCACGGTGCGGTGCTGTATGACGAACCCGACGACGGCACGGGCGGGCGTCCGGAGGTGCTTCGTGGAGACTTGCGCCGGATCTTGCTCGACTCTGTTCCGGCGGAAACAATCCAGTGGGGACGCAAAGTCACCGATGTCCAGTCCCTCGGGGACGGCC
>DATARI010000091.1:0-9264 GCA_036264255.1 Acidimicrobiales bacterium
GGTGTCGGCAGAGGGACAGGGGACGGGGTCCATCCCGGAGGACCGACCGGCGGCGGGAACGGTGCCGCCGGTGGGTACCCCGGCGGTGGCGACGAGGGGGGCGGAGGAGGTGGGGCGGCGGCCGGAGGAGCGGGCGGCGCGAACCCCGGAGGAGCCAGGCCGGGTTGCCAGCCCATCGGCGGCCGACCGCCGGCACCCTGCCACGCCGGCAACCACGCCCGCAGTTGCATCACCTGGGGCTCTGGCACCCGGTCCCCGTAGAGGTAAAAGCGCACCGTCCGACCCGACGAGGTGATGTCGAGGGGGGTGGCGATGCGACCGGTGGGAATCACTCCGGTGGGACCGAACCAGACATTGGTGATGGCGGACCACGGCACATTCCGTTTGGCCGGTGGCCGATTGCTGACGATGTTCACGCCCTGCTCGTCGATCAGCAAGGTCAGCTCATCAACTGCCGCGGTCCCCTGTGCCATGGACCCGACCAGTTCCACCCCGTCGAACCGGAGGCGAAGCGGCTCGGGGTTTCCGGGCCGAGGTGGCGGCGGGGAGAAGGGTGGTGGAGAGAAGGACCCGGGCACCGGTGGCGCCCCGGGGGTCTTCGGCGCCGGCCCGCTTGGCTCGTCGTGCTGGCTTGGTCCCGTCATGCCGCGTGGTCCTCGATCTGCTGAAAAGCCGGTCAATTCCCTGACCGGCACCTGTTCCCTCCGCAACCCTACCGGGGGAGGTGAAGGGCACCTGAGCGCCCTGGACCGGGATCCGGCAGCTTCAGCCGGCCACGACCTCGGCCATCGCCTCACCGGCGATCTCGATGGCTCGCTCCAGCTCCTCCTGGCGGTGGGCCATGGAGGTGAAGGCCACCTCGTAGGGCCCAGGGGCCAGCGCCACCCCCCGGTCGAGCATCGCCCGGAAGAACCGGGCATAGACCCCCGCGGTGGCCGACCGCACCGCATCGTCGTAGTCGAGGATCGGCCCGGAGCCCTCCGGCACGAAGAACAGGCCGAGCAACGGGCCGACGACCGGCACCCGCGCCTCGAGGGCGGCCTGGCCGCCGGAGTCGCCGGATCCGCGGATCAGCGCCTCGTTCAACACCTTCGCCAATCCGGCCCCGAAGGCAGCCACCCGGTCGGAGAGCGCCGCGTATTCCTCCGCGTCCACCGCCCCCAGCACCGCGAGCCCGGCGGCGGTGGCCAACGGGTTCCCCGAAAGGGTGCCGGCCTGATACACCGGTCCGTCGGGAGCCAAGACCTCCAGCACCTCCCGGCGTCCCCCGAACGCCCCCACCGGCAGACCGCCACCGATGACCTTGCCGAAGCACCACAGGTCGGGACGCACCCCGGAGCGCGCCGACGCCCCACCTTCGCCCAGGCGGAAGCCGGTGATGACCTCGTCGAAGATCAGCAACGCGCCGGCGGCGTCACAGGCTCGTCGGAGGCCCTCGAGGAACCCCTCGACCGGCGGGATCAGCCCCATGTTGGCGGCTACCGGTTCGACGATCACACAGGCCACCCGGTCGTCGAGCTCGGGGACCACGTTGTAGGGAACCACGACCGTCTCCGCCACCGCGGCGGGAGGCACGCCGGCAGAATCGGGAAGCCCGAGGGTGGCGACCCCGCTGCCGCCTCCGGCCAGCAGACCGTCCGAGTGGCCGTGGTAGCAGCCGGCGAACTTCACGATGCGGGATCGTCCGGTCTTTCCCCGGGCCACCCGGATGGCGCTCATCGCCGCCTCGGTGCCCGACGACACCAGCCGAACCTGGTCGCAACCGTCCACCCGGGCGCAGATGGCCTCGGCCAGCAGCACCTCACCCTCGGTCGGCGCTCCGTAGGTCGTCCCCCGACCGGCGGCATCCCGCACCGCCTCGACCACCACCGGGTGGGCGTGACCCAGCAGCGAGGCCCCGTAGGACTGGACGAAATCGAGCAGCTGGTTCCCGTCGGCGTCCCAGACCGAGGCGCCCTCGCCTCGCGCCACGAAGTAGGGATGGCCACCGACCGACCGGAACGACCTGACCGGCGAGTTGACGCCGCCGGGGATCACCAGTTGGGCGCGTGCGAACAGCTCCGAGGACCGGGCGTGCTCAGCCACCCAGCACCTCCGCCAACTGACCGGCGAAGTAGGTGAGAATCAGGTCCGCCCCGGCGCGCTTCACCGCGCTGATCTGTTCGAGCGCCACCGCCGGGCCGTCGATCCAGCCCCGTTCGGCGGCGGCGCACACCATGGCGTACTCCCCGCTCACGTGGTAGGCGGCCACCGGGACCGACACCGCGGCCCGGACGTCGGCGATGACGTCGAGATAGGTCAGCGCCGGCTTGACCATCACCAGGTCCGCCCCCTCGGCGATGTCCAGGGCGACCTCGTGGAGCGCCTCCCGGCGGTTGCGGGCATCCTGCTGATACCCCCGCCGGTCTCCGCCGCCGGCGATGGTCACCTCCACCGCGTCCCGGAACGGCCCGTAGAGGGCCGATGCGTACTTGGCGGCATAGGCCATGATCACGGTGTCCGGATGGCCGGCAGCATCGAGGGCGGAGCGGATGGCACCGACCTGCCCATCCATCATGCCGCTCGGGGCGACCACGTCGGCACCGGCGGCGGCCTGGGACACGGCCACCCGGGCGTAGAGCGGAAGGGTGGCGTCGTTGTCGACCTCGCCGGTGCGGGGGTCGATGACGCCGCAATGACCGTGGTCGGTGAACTCGTCGAGGCAGAGGTCGGCCATCACCACCATCGAGTCGCCCACCTGGTCCCGCACGACCGCCAGGCCCCGCTGGACGATGCCGTCGTCGGCGTACGCCTGGCTCCCCACCCCGTCCTTCTGCTCGGGGCGGGGAAGGCCGAAGAGGATCACCCCGGGCACCCCGAGATCGGTCAACCGGGCGACCTCTTTGGACAGCGATTCCAGCGTGTGCTGCACCACCCCCGGCATCGACGGGATGGGCCGGGGGTCCTCGACGCCGTCGGCCACGAACAGGGGTGCCACCAGGTCATCGACCGACAGCCGGGTCTCGGCCACCAGCCGCCGGAGCGCGGGGGTGCGGCGCAGTCGCCGCGGGCGGGTGGTCGGAAACGACGGGGGGGTCGGGAGGTCGGGCAACACGATCCACAAAGCCTATGGCAGCACGGCCCCGTGCACGCCGGGTCGGGGGTCAGATCCTGGGCGGGCGGCTCGGGTCAGTTTCGGGAGGTGGATTCGGGATTGAGCGCCGCCACCACGGCGGCGACCAGGCCATCGATGCTGGGCTCGACGGCTTCCGCCCTCACCTCGAGCCCTTCGGCCCTGGCGGTGGAGGAGGTGACCGGCCCGATGGAGACGACCACCGGGGGCACCCCACCGACCCCCAACAGCGCCACGGTGCGCTCGACGGTCGACGAGGAGGTGAAGGCGACCGCGTCCGCATCCCGGGCGGCGGCGATCGACTCGGGATCGGGATCGCCGGCCACGGTGCGATAGGCGACGACCTCGTCCACCGTCCATCCCTTACCCTCCAGCCCCGCCGCCAGCGCCCCCCTGACCGTCTCGGCCCGGGGGAACAGCACGCTCGCCCCGACTCCGACACCGTCGGGGAAGACGTCGGCCAACGAGTCGCTCACCGACTCCGGTGGCACCAGGTCGGGAGGGAATCCTCCCTCCGACAGACGACGGGCGGTCGCCCTCCCTACCGCCGCCCATCGCACTCCGGCCGGGACGGAGCGGCCATCCAGGGCGGCCAAAAAGGGGGACACCGCGTTGGCCGAGGTGAACGCCACCCACTGGTAGGCGCCGTTCACCAACCGGTCGGCGGCCTTTCCCAACCCCGCCCCTCCGTCAGCGGCGTCCTCGATGGCGATGACCGGCAGCTCGACAACGGTGGCACCCTGCGCCGCCAGGCGTTCGACCAAGACGGACGCCTGCGCCCGGCTGCGGGTGGCGACCACCTTCCGACCGGCCAACGGTCGGGCGCCGGGGACGGAGCCACCGGCTAGGGCGCTCATCGCGGTATCTCCCCGGTCATCCGCCGTCGGCTCTCATCCACCGAGAGCGGCCACCGGGCCGATCACGATGATCGACGGGGCGGGGAGATCGACCTCGGCCAGCGAGTCGAGAGTGGTTCGCTCCACCCGTTGCCGGTCGGTGGTCCCCCAGTGCACCACCGCCACCGGAGTGGTGGCGTGCCGGCCGCCGGCCATCAGCGCGGCGGCGATGGCGGCCCGCGCCCCCATGCCCATCAACACCACCAGGGTGCCTCCTGCCCGGCCGAGGGCGTCCCAGTCGACGCCGCCAGGGGCCGACGGATCGCCGGTGCGGCCGGTGACGACGGTGACCGACGCCGACATCCCCCGGTGGGTGACCGGAATCCCGGCGGCGGCCGGAACCGCGAACGCTGACGTCACCCCGGGGACCACTTCGTAGTCCACCCCGGCGGCCTGGAGGGCTTCCACTTCCTCCCCACCCCGCCCGAACACGAACGGGTCGCCGCCCTTCAGCCGTACCACTTCCCGTTCGGCCTTCCCGTGGGTCACCAAGAGTTCGTTGATCTCGTGCTGGCGGCGATGCTGAGGCTGACCCGGGGTCTTGCCCACATCGATCACTTCGGCGGTCGACGGGGCCAGCGACAACAATTCTCGAGGAATCAGTCGGTCGTGGATCACCACGTCGGCTCGACCGAGGAGCGACGCCCCGCGGAGGGTAATCAACTCCGGGTCACCGGGACCGGCGCCGACCAGATACACCGTCACTGTTCGCCGATGATTCCGAGCGAGCTCCCGCCGGCTTCGTCGACCAGGTACCGGGCGACGGAACGGCCGAGCTTCTCGGGGTCATCGCCGGAGGCGGTGTGCCGCAGCACCATCCGACCGTCCTCACTGCCCATCATCCCCGAGAGGGTGAGGGTCCCGGTGTCGGATCCGGCGGAGGTGGCGTGCGCCCCCACCGGCAGCGTGCATCCCCCGCCCAGTTCGGCCAGGTACGCCCGCTCGGCGGTCACCACCCGGCGAACCGCTGGGTCGTCGATCCGGGACAGGGCCGACAGGGCCCGCGGGTCGTCCTCCCGGCACTCCACCGCCAGGGCCCCTTGCCCGACTTGAGGAAGCATCACCATCGGGTCGAGAAGCTCGGTCTCAAGGCCGTCGGGAGCCAACCAGCCCAGCCGCTCGACGCCGGCCGCCGCCACCACCACCGCGGCGACATCGTCCACCCCGGCCACCGACAGGCGGGTGGCCAGGTTGCCGCGCAGGTCGGTGAACAACAGGTCGGGGCGGAGATTGGCCAGCTGGACCCGCCGGCGGGCCGAACCGGTGGCCACCCGGGCTCCGGAGGTGAGGGTGTCGAGGGTGGACCCGACCAGCAGGTCACGGGGGTCGGCCCGCTCAGGGAAGGCGGCCAGCGCCAGCCCCGGCACCTGCAGCTCGCCGGCAGCGGGCAGGTCCTTGGCCGAATGGACCGCGACATCGGCATCGCCGCGCACCACCGCCGCCTGTACCTCCTTGACGAAGACGCCCTGCCCGCCGATGGAGTGGAGGGAAACGTCAGTGCGGCGGTCGCCCTCGGTCTCCACGATGACCAACGACGTCTCCGCCCCGGCCACTTCCAGCCACTGCGCGACCCGCCGGGCCTGCCAGAGCGCCAGCGGTGACCCTCGGGTGGCCAGTCGGATGACCGTCGATTCGGTCACGGAACTAGGCGGTCACGGGGAGCGGCAGGGGGACGAACCACGTTCTAGAGGTCGAACAGGGTCCGGAGGGATTCGATCAATCGCTCCCCCCGCGGCGTGCCGACGGCATCCTTCAACGTCACGGTGGGCTGGTGCAACAGCTTGGCCACCATCGCCCGGGTCACGATGTCGACCTGGTCCCACTGGTCGTCGGTGAGGTCGGACCGCTTGGCCCGCTGACGGTCGAATTCGGCCTGGCGTGCCTCTTCGGCCTGGGCCCGCAGCGCCGACACCACCGGCGCCGCCCCTCGGGCCCGGGATGCCGCCCGATACCGTTCGACCTCGTCCCCCACGATCTCCCGGGCGTGGGCCACCTCGCCCTGGCGGCCGGAGAGGGCTCCCTCCACCGCCGCCCGCAGCGCATCCATGTCCAGCAGGGTCACCCCGTCCAGTTCCGAGGAGGACGGCTCCACATTGCGGGGCACCCCGAGATCAACCACCAGGAGGGGTCGCTCGGCCGCCCGGCCGGCCACCGCGGCTTCGACCATCGAGCGCTCCACGATGGGGCGGACCGTGCTCACCGAGGTGAACACCACGTCGGCATCTTCGAGCTCGGTGCCCAGCGCGGTCAGCGGGACGGCCCGGGCGGTGGCCGCCAATCCGTCGGGCAGCCCGGCGATCACCGCGTCGGCCCGTTTGGCGGTGCGATTGGCCACCACCACCGATGCCGGCCGGTGGGGAGCGAGTGCCTGGACCACGCCGTCGCCCATCTCTCCGGCCCCGACCACCAGCACCCGGGACCCGGACAGCCCGTTGGGCGCATGGTTGGCAGCCAGCGCCACCGCCCCGTGGGACAGCGAGGTGATGCCCCGGGCGATGGCCGTCTCCGACCGCACCCGCTTGCCGGTCTCCACTGCGTGCCGGAAGAGGGCGCCGAGCACCGGCCCGGAGGCCCGCTCGCGCTGGGCCTTCTCCCAGGCCCGGCGAACCTGGCCGAGCACCTCGGACTCCCCGAGGACGGCCGAGTCGAGTCCGGACGCCACGGTGAACACGTGGTCGGCCACGTCGTCGTCAAAGCGGATGGTCAGGTACTCACTCAGCGCCTCGACGGTGGTATCGCCCATGATGGCCAGGAATTCCTGGAGCTGGTCGACCCCGTCGTGGAATCGTTCGACCACCGCGTAGACCTCGGTCCGCAGGCAGGTGGAGAGGATGACGGCTTCCGACAGGTTGGACCGATCCCGGAGGGCAGCCAGGGCCTTGGGGAGGGCGGCCTCGGTGACGGCCACCTGCTCGAGCAGGTGGAGCGGTGCCTCTCGTTGCTCGATACCTACCACGATCACTGACACGTTGTCACCGCTTGGGTCTCTCGCTCGCTGGGTCGATCATGACTCATCGCTGGTTCTGCCTCACTCGATCCGACTAGCCGGACCGGACCATCCAGCATGCCGGTCCGACCTCCTGGTTGCCAGTCGACGACCGGCAACCGGGCAGGCGCTTCGGCCGTCAGTCTACGTTGGCGCTGGTCATGCCGATCGAGCGGATGACCGGCATCCCCTCCTCACCGTCCAGCGAGCGCCTGGACTGGTAGAAGCTCATGATCTGCAGTTCGATGCTGAGGTCGACATAGCGGAGCAGGATGTCCGGCCCCAAGGTGAGCACCTTGGGGGCGAAATTGAGGATCGAGCGAACCCCGGAAGCCACCAGGAGGTCGGCCACCCCCTGGGCGGCCGGGGCCGGGGTGGCAATCACCCCGATGGCGAGGGGCTGTTCGGCGGCGATGGCCGGGAGGCGGTCGAGGTGGCTGATGACGACGCCGTCGACGGTTTCCCCGATCACCTCGGGGTCGACGTCGAGCAGGGCCATCACCTTGAACCCGCGGGCGATGAATCCCTGGGAGTGGGCCAGCGCCCGCCCCAGGTTCCCGATGCCCACGATGACGATCGGCCACACGTGGTTGAGGCCGAGCTCCCGGTCGATCTGCTCGACCAGAAAGGCGGTGTCGTAGCCGGCCCCCCGGGTCCCGAAGGACCCGAGCAGCGAAAGGTCCTTGCGCACCTGGGCCGGGTTGACCCGGGCCAGCGAGCCGAGCAGATCCGACGATACGGTGGTGGTGCCCGACCGGAGCACCTCTTCGAGAATCCGCTGGTAGACGGGCAACCGCCCCACGGTGGCTTCGGGGATCCGACGGTGGTGGGCGTGGCTCGGCGCCGGGCTGGCGCTCTCATCCGGGAGGCTGGGCTCAGGTCTCGTTGGCACTGGCACGGATCGTAGGACCATCGGCCTCGGGGAGGAAAACCGGCGCTCGCCACGTGGGCTCATGCCTGGCGGGCGGGATGGGGCCGCCAGGGTGGGGAGAAAGGCAAAGGCCGGGGTGCGACCGGCGGCGTCAGCTCGTTGTCGTCGTCAGGGAGAAGCGGCCGGCACGTTCGCCGAGGGACCCCACCCGCACCCGCTCTCCATGCAGAGCGGGTGCGGGTGGTGGGGGTGGTGTGAGGTCAGTGCCCTGCCGGCCCTGGACCGAACAATTTCAGGGTGTTGTCACCGTCGTCCACGAACAGCACCCCGTGACCGTTCGGAGCAATGGTGAGACCGAAGAGGTCGCCGCCTGCCCCGGCCGGGTCGATCTGGGTGGAGAGGAGCTGATGGCCCGACGGGGTGGTTTCGACGATGTTCCCGTCTCCGCCGTTGACGCTCAGGAGGTCACCATCGGGAGCCGTGGCCAAACCGAGCGGAGCGTTGAGAGCCCCGCCCGACGAGACGGTGGCTCCGCCGTGGGTTGCGGGTGAGAATCGCCACACGGCGAAGGGAATGACCGCGATCCGGCTGTTCACCGTATCGGCGACGAAGAGCTGCCCGTTGGATCCGATCGCCAGGCCGGTGGGTCCCACGACGAGCGCCGCGGGGTCGGTGCGCTCGGCAAACCCGTTGGCGATCACCGTCGAGGCCAGCAGCCGCGGCGGCCGGTCATCTCCGGAGGTGGTGAGGAGCCGGACCACCGTGCCCCCGTTCACCGTCGATGGGCTGTTGGCCACGGTGCCGTTGAGGACGTTGGACACGAAGATCTCGGACCAATCGTTCCCGCTGATCGAGGTCAGGTCCCAAGGGACGTTGATGTTGTTGCCCGACCAGGTCTCGACCGGGATCCCCTGACTGTTGAGGACGATCAAGCTGCCGGCCTTGGCGGTGGCCGACGTTCCATCAGTGGTCGGCAGGTTCCCCACCACCACCCAGCCTCCGGGAAGGGTGGTGAGCGCGGTGGTGAGACCGACACCCGAGCTGAGTTGGGCAAAGGGGGAGACGACCCCCGAAGGCGAGATCTCCACGATGGTGGAGCCGGTCCCCTGGAGGTTGGCACTGTTGTTGAAGTTGCTGACCAGGGTGTCACCCTTGACCAGCTTCCCGGTCGATTGGGGGACAACGGCGATGCCGTAGGGATTGAGGTCCCCGTTGGCGGGGACGGTCGACACCACGTTGGTGACCTTCGAGAAGTGGGAGAGGAAGCCCGTCGATGAGGGAGGGGAAGCTCCGGCAACCGCCGGCAACGCGAGGGCAGCAGCCATGCTCAGGGCACCGGCAACCGCCATCCCCCGAAGACCGCCCCGGAAGTGGCCATGGCTACGGGTTGCGCGGGCGG
>DATARI010000099.1:0-13279 GCA_036264255.1 Acidimicrobiales bacterium
AGCCGGTCGGGGTGGTGGCCGCCATCGCTCCCTGGAACGTGCCTCAGATGACCATCATCTCCAAGCTGGCCCCGGCCCTGGTCGCCGGCTGCACCATCGTGGTCAAGCCGTCACCGGAGACCCCGCTCGACGCATTGCTGATGGCCGAGTGGATCGACGAGGCCGGCCTCCCCGAGGGAGTGGTCAGCGTGCTGCCGGCCGACCGGGAGGTGGGTGAGTACCTGGTCTCCCACCCCGGGGTCGACCGGGTCGCCTTCACCGGCTCCACCGCCGCCGGGCGGCGGATCGGGTCGATCTGCGGCCAGCAGATCAAGCGGGTGGGGCTCGAGCTCGGCGGCAAGTCGGCGGCCATCGTCCTTGACGACGCCGACCTCGGCGAGACGGTGGCCGGATTGCGCTTCGCCTCGTTCATGAACAGCGGGCAGGCCTGCGCCGCCCAGACCCGGGTGCTCGCCCCCCGGGGACGCCACGACGAGATCGCCGACGCCCTGGGCCAGATGGCCGGCTCATTGGTGGTGGGGGACCCGTTCGACGACGCCACCGAGATCGGCCCGATGGTGTCCCGCCGCCACCAGGACCGGGTGGCCGGCTACATCGATGTCGGGGTCGACGAGGGCGCCCGGGTGGTCGTCGGGGGTCCGGGGGTTCCCGACGGCCTGTCCGACGGCTGCTACATCCGCCCGACCGTGTTCGCCTCGGTCGACAACTCGATGCGGATCGCCCGGGAGGAGATCTTCGGCCCGGTGGTGGTGGTCATCCCCTACGACGGAGAGGATGACGCCGTTCGCATCGCCAACCAGTCGGAGTACGGCCTGGCCGGCTCGGTGTGGACCGGCGACCAGCCCCGGGGGCTGGCGGTGGCCCGTCGGATCCGGACCGGGACCATCGGCGTCAACAAGTACGCGCCGGACCTCTCCAGTCCCTTCGGCGGGTACAAGTCGAGCGGCATCGGCCGGGAGTACGGTCGGGAGGGGCTCGAGGAGTATTTCGAGCTCAAATCCATTGCCCCCTGAGGCGGCCACCACCGTCGCCGAGGTGATCCGGGGCCGGGCCGGGGATACCCACACCGGTCTGGTCTTCGAAGGAGAGTCCTGGACCTGGGCGGAAGTGGTCACCGAGATGTCGGCCCGGGCCGGCTGGCTCAAGAGCCTCACTACCGGGCGGCCGCCCCATGTCGGGGTGTTACTCGACAATGTTCCCGGGTTCCTCTTCACCCTCGGGGCCACCATGCTGTCCGGCTCGGTGCTGGTCGGCCTCAACTCCACCCGACGGGGCGCGGAGCTGGCCACCGACATCCGCCACACCGACTGCGCCGTCATCGTCACCGACGCCGAGCACGCCTCGCTGCTCGACGGGCTCGACCTTGGCGGGGCCATCGTGGTCGACGTCGACGACGCCCCCCCGGCGAGCGGCACCGACGAGCCCGGGGCCTCTGCCCCGTCGGCCGACGACCTCGGGCTGCTGTTGTTCACCGCCGGGTCCACCGGCACTCCCAAAGCCGTTCGGGTCACCCAGGGGAGGATGGCCCGGTCGGCCGCCGGGTTCGGGTTCTCCGCCGATGACGTCCTCTACTGCGCCATGCCCCTCTTCCACGGCAACGCGCTGTTCTCCAGCGTGATCCCGGCCATGGGCTGCGGGGCGACCATCGTGCTCCGCCGCCGATTCTCGGCCTCGGAGACCATGCCGGACATCCGGGCCGCCTCGGCCACCTTCTTCGCCACCATCGGGCGAGCCCTGTCGTTCATCGTCGGCACCCCCGCTGACCCGGAGGACCGCCATCACCATCTCCGGTTCGTCCTCGCCCCCGAGTCGTCCCCCTCCGACATGGCTGCCTTCGAGGCCCGGTTCGGCTGTCCGGTCTTCTCCGGTTACGGCTCCAGTGAGAACGCGGTGATCTTCGTCCCCCGACCCGGGCTGCCGCCCGATGCCCTCGGGGTGCCGCAGAAAGGCCTCGACGTCGCCATCATCGACCCCGAGACCGGGGAGGAATGCGAGCCCGCCCGGTTCGACGGGTCGGGGAGGATGGTGAACGCCGGCGCCGCCACGGGGGAGATCGTCGGGCGCAATGCCCTCGAGCGCTTCGAGGGCTACTACAAGAACCCGGAGGCGACCCGTGAGCGGTCCCGGGGGGGTTGGTACTGGTCGGGCGACCTCGGCTACCGAGACGAGGAGGGGATCTTCTACTTCGCCGGGCGGACAATCGACTGGCTGCGGGTGGACGGGGAGAACTTCGCCTCGGCGCCGGTCGAGCGTTTGCTGCTCCGCTTCGAGGGGGTGACCGGGGCGGCGGTCTTCGGGGTTCCCGACGAGCGGACCGCCGACGACCAGGTGATGGCCGTCCTCGAGATGGCCGACCCCACCGGGTTCGACCCCGCCGCCTTCGACCGGTTCCTGGCCGACCAGGCGGATCTCGGTACCAAGTGGACGCCCCGCTACGTCCGGGTGATGGAACGGCTCCCGGTGGTGGCCACCAACAAGATCGACAAGCGGCCACTGCGGGAGACCGGCTGGAGGGTCGACGGCCCCGTCTACTGGCGGCCGGATCGGCGCCAACCCCTGCGGCCGCTGTCGGCCGACGATGCCGGCGGGCTGGAGGCGTCGTTCGGGCGTCACCGCCAGCGTCGGTAAGGCTCCGCCGGCTCGAGGGTTTTGTGCCAGGGTGGGCCGATGAGCGACGACTGGGCCCGGCCGGTGGTGCACTGGGAGATCGTGGCCCGCGACCCGGCCCGGCTCTCCGAGTTCTACCGGGGGCTGTTCAATTGGGAAATCGGGGACGGTCCGATCATGACGGTCAACCCGGGCCTCGGGGGACCGGAGCCCGGACCCGGCGGCCACCTCCGCCAGGGCGACGATGCCGGGGTGCGCCTCTACATCCAGGTTGCCGACCTGGCGACCTCGCTGGCCCTGGCGGCCGAGCTGGGCGGCGTGATGATCAGCCAGCCCTTCGATCTTCCCGGTGCCCCCACCCTGGCGGTGATCCACGACCCCGAGGGCAATGAGGTCATGTTGGTCCAGGCCTGAGCGGGCGGCGTCAGTCGAGGCTCTCGTAGGACTGGGTGACGACGGAGGCCTCGTCGACCAGGGCCATGAAGGCTCTGGGGGCCGGATCCTGGTTCCAGTCGTCCACGTAGTTGGCGGCGTCGGACGGTGACGCCCACAGGTCGATGACCACCCAGCTGCCGTCCGGGTTGCACCCGGTTGTCCGGCGGATCATTCCGGGCTGCTGGTAAGCGAACTCGGTCTGGACCCGTCGGTCCGCGACCAGGAATTCGGCTTTGGTCGTCCCCGGCCGCAACCGGAAGGTCATGATCTCGATCTGCACCCGTCGGCTCCTCTCTGGTCGCAATCGACCGACCAGTCGTCGTTGGAAAACTGCCTCAGTGTCCCAGAGCGGTCGGGATCCGGCCATCGCTCGCTCCATCAACCGGATTCGCCGGGCGGAGGCGAGAACGGCACCGTCACCGACGAGGGGCGATGTCTTCGGGTGCCCGGGAGCCAACCGGGCCAGAATGGGTCATGCCGATAACCGTGCGAGCCGGCCAAGACGGCGGGGATCGCCAGAGCCGTGCAGCCCGGCGGTTGCGTTCCGGGCTCATCGGCCTCATGGTGGTGCTGGTCGGGGGGACCATTGGCTATCTGGCCTTCGGCTACAGCGTCCTCGATGCCATCTTCCAGACGGTGATCACCGTGACCACGGTGGGCTTCGGCGAAACCCACAAGTTCGACAACGGCCAGAAGATATTCACCATCGTGCTGATCGTCACCGGAGTGGGCACGGCCGCCTACACCTTCAGTGTGATGGTGGAGACACTCGTCGAGGGTTACCTCGCCGACGAATTCGGGAGGCGAAGGATGGAACGACAGATCCGGGAGATGCGGGGCCACGTCGTCCTCTGCGGGTGGGGGAGGGTGGGCCAGGCCATCGCCCGCTACCTGTTGACCTCCAATGACGACGTGGTGGTGGTCGACTCGTCCGCCGAACGGATTGCCACCGTCGACGGGCCGGCGGTGTGCGGTGACGCCACCGACGAGGAGGTGCTGCGGGCCGCCGGCATCGACCGGGCCCGGGTCCTCATCACCGCCCTCAACGGCGATGCCGACAATCTCTATGTGACCTTGACCGGCCGGTCGATGCGACCCGACCTCTTCATCGTCTCCCGCATCGCCGCCGAGTCGGCCTCGGCCAAGCTGATCCAGGCCGGCGCCGACCGGGTGGTCAATCCCCAGGACCTCGGCGGGGCCCGGATGGCGGCGCTGGCGGTGCAGCCCCACGTCGCCGAGTTCCTCGATGTGGTTATGCACGACGGGAGCCTCGAGTTCCGACTCGAGCAGATCGACGTTCCCGCCAACTCGTCGCTGGTGGGGCAGACGTTGCGGAGCGCCCGGGTCCATGCCCACACCGGGGCGCTGGTCCTCGCCCTCCGGCACCCGACCGAGGAGTTCCGGACCAACCCTCCCCCGGAGGCGGAGATCGGGGAAGGCGACGTCCTGGTGGTCGTCGGCAATGTCGAACAGATCGAGTCCCTCCGCTCGCTGGCCCTCAGCCGGGGCCCGTTGGGCGAACTCTGAGATCAGCGGAGGGCGGCTACCCATTCCCCGACGGTGGTGACCTCCGCCTAGCGGGGGAACACCTTTTCGGTCAGGACCCGGTGGACCTCATCGTCGCCGTCCCGGCAGCCGTCGGCCAGGACGGTCAGTCGGTAGTCGAGATCGGCGGCCTGGCGGAGGGTGGACAGCACCACCCCGCTAGTGGCGATCCCGGCCAGCACCAACCTCTCCACCTCGGCGGCGCGGAGCAATACCTCGAGATCGCTGCCGGTGAAGGCGCTGACCCGTTTCTTCACCACCACCACGTCGCGGTCGTCGCGCCGGAGATCGGGATGGAGGTCAAAGACCGGATCGGTGTCGGTGAAGCCGCCGGAATCGGCCAGCGCCGAGAAGGACTTGTTCCGGGAGGAGACCTCGGGCATCCCCGGACGAAAGCTGACCTTGATCCAGAGCACCGGGAAGCCGGACGACCGGGCGGCGTCGGCGGCACCGTTGATGCGGTCCAGATAGCCGGCATCGCCGGGGAAGCGATCGATGATGTTGGTCTGCAGGTCCATCAGCAGGAGGGCAGTGGCGGACATGGTGAGCTCCTTAGGTGATTCAACCGAGCGCAGCGTTGTGTTCAGGGTTAACGTGGCCGCACACTACGCGTAGCCCGCGAGTGACGGGGCTCGCCAGCTTACGAGCGCGCATTCGGCTATCGCTGGTTTGGACATCCGGGTTTGTGGGTTGCGCCCAATCACCGGAGGCTCACCATGTCCACTGTCCAACGCTGGCAGACTCCCGTCTGCCTCAGCTTCGTGCTGATCGCGGCAATCCTGTTTGTGCTCGCACTCGGTCTTCGCATCGACGCTCGCGCCGTTGCCGCCGGTCCGGCCACCACCCCGGTCGACGCCACCACCCCGGCCACCACCCCGACGACGGTGCAGTGCATCGCCCCCGCCGCCCCCGCCGCCACTCCCGCCCCGCCGGCTCCCACCGTGGTTCCGGCTCCGTTCGGCATCGCCCAGAACGTCTCCGGCTCCAGCAACCTGGCGGTGGCGGGGACCGGGAACCAGACCCAGGGGAATGACGGTGGCTTCGGTGACGTCGGGATGCAGTTCCAGAACGTCAACGTGCTGGCCCCGATCAACATCGTCCACATTTCCAATGAAGGCAGCGGGAACACCAACACGGTGACCGTCGGGGCCTCGGGCCCGGTGAGCACCAGCACGCCGGCAACCGTCGATCCCGCCACCCCGAGCCCGGCCACCGCGTCACCGACAACCACCGCCCCGGCCACCCCGCCGGCTACCACCACCCCGGACACCCTGCCGGCCAAGGTCTGGACGTCACCCACCGCGCCGGCCACCAGCTCCAGCCCGGATGTGACGGCATCGTCGACCAGCTCGGCCCCGGCCACCACCGCACCGGCCACGTCGTGAACCTTGGCCGGACGCCGGCGGGTCCCCGCCCGTGACCTCCGGCGTCTCACGGCTCTAGCCGTATAACCAGAGCAGGCCCTCGCCGATCAGCGGTCGGCGGGGGCCAGGAGGCGCTCGAAGCCGACCGCCTCGGCGTAACAGCCGAAGGCGGGGATCCTCCCGTACCCGAGGCGCTCATAGAGGGCGATGGCCTCTGGTTGCCTCGGGCCGGTCTCCAGCTGCACCCGGGTGTAGCCGCGCTGGCGGGCGACGTCCTCCAAGGCAGCCAGGACGGTGGCGGCATGACCCTGTCGGCGGTAGGTCGGTGCGGTCCACATCCGCTTGACCTCGCAGATGGATTCCTCCTTCCAGCGGATCCCGCCGCCGGCCACGATCTGACCATCGTCGAGCAGGGCCACGAAGGCACCGGTGGGGGGATCGAACTGGTCCGCATGGGCCTGGGCCATCTCGTCGACCGGCCCGTACCGTTCCTCGTACTCTCCGGCCAGGCCGGCGAGGAGGGGCGCGACCACCGGGTCGGACAACCGAACGAGTCGAAGCTCCATGCCCCGAGTATCCCAGCCGGACTCCGGAACCGTGGTTGGTGCGGGCGAGAGGACTCGAACCTCCACCCCCGAAGGGACCGGGACCTAAACCCGGCGCGTCTGCCAGTTCCGCCACACCCGCGAGACCGACAAACTACCAAGCTGGGTACGGGAAGGCCTTGCCCTCCTGGCTATAGTCGTCGGAATGCCCGCATCGACCCCGTCCGAGCCCTCCGCGGCCCCTTCGGTCTCTGCATCCAGCCTTCCGACGCCTTCGGAGGGGTCGCTGGCGACAGCCTCCGGCGAGCTCGACGCCACCGAGCGGGCCGAGTATCTGGCCACCGTGATGGCCGAGATCGACGCCGAAGTCAGGCGCCGGCGGGCATCAGGCGACCTGCCGGCCGGTCTGGAGCGCGAGCTCGACGAGCTGTTCTTGGAATTCTCGCCGGTCGGGCTCCAGGGCAAGGCCCGGCTCCGGGAGAACCTGGCGCTGGTCGACTCGGCCGCCTACGTGGACATCGCGGTGCCGGTCGAGTCCGACAAGAAGGCCGGGGCCTACGTCAAGCGGCTGATGCGCAAGTCGCTCAACTGGTACATGGGCTTCATCGTCCACCAGATCGTCAAGTTCGCCTGGGCGGTCTCCCGGATGCTCCACCTGGTGGTGGACCACGTCGAGGACCTGGAGGCGACGGTTGAAGGGCTCCGGGTTCCCGAATTGCCCGCCTCGGCGGTGCCGGTCACCGACCCGGGGGCCAGTTGGTGGGCCGAGCCCGCGTTGTCGGCGCTGTCCACCGCCCGGGGCCGGGTCCTCCACGCCGAGTGCGGCAACGGCTCGCTGGTCGCCCGCCTGATCACCGAGGGGGTCGACGCCTACGGGGTGGACCCGGCCCAGGCGGTCATCGAGCCGGCCATCGATCGTGGCCTGGATGTGCGGGCGGAGTCGGCGCTCGACCACCTCGAGGTGGTGGCCGAGGAGGCGTTGGCCGGCATCGTCTTGACCGGCTCGGTCCAGTGGCTCCACCCCAACCAGCGGGACCGGCTCATCGGATTGGCCGCCTCCCGGTTGGCCCTCGAGGGGATCCTGGTCCTCCACTCCGCCACCCCGGAAGCCTGGCGGCGGAGCACCTCGCCGCTGGTGGCCGACCTGGCCCCCGGCCACCCGCTCCACGCCGACACCTGGGCCCATGTACTGGCGGCCCACGGGCTCTCCCACCCCGCGGTGCACACCGGAGGGGAGGACCAGCGGCTCGACCGCCTGGATCCGTCGACGCCGGGCGCCGACACCCTCAACGCGACCATCGACGCCGTCAACCAATTGTTGCTGGGACCCGGCGAGTACCTGTTGGTCGCCGTACGGGAGCGGTGACCACCGTCCACCAGTTCGTTCCGGCGCTGCTGCCCCGGGACGCCACCGGCGACCACACCCTGGCCCTCCGCGACACCTTCCGCCGGGCCGGCTGGACATCGGAGATCTACGTCGAGGCCGCCCACGACGAGCTCCAGAGCGAGGCCACCTACTTCGAGCGCTATCCCGAGCACGCCCAACCCGGCGACATCCTCCTCTACCAGCTGAGCACCGCCTCCCCGGTGGCCGACTTCCTCTTGGACCGCGATGAGACCCTGGTGCTCGACTACCACAACATCACCCCGGCCGGCTTCTACCGCGACTGGGAAGAGCACACCACCGAGAAAGTCACGTTGGCTCGCCGGCAGATGGCCGAGCTGGCCCCGCGGGCGGCGTTGGGCATTGCCGATTCGGCCTTCAACGCCGCCGAGCTGGTAGCCCTCGGGTGCTCGACCACCGAAGTGGTCCCGATCCTCACCACCATCGACGCCTGGGCGAGCCGGGAGCTGGCTGACCCTTCCGAGCTGGCCCGGCGGCAGGCGGTGCACGGACCCGGCACCGTGCTGCTCTTCGTCGGCCGTCTGTCGCCCAACAAGAATCAGCATCTGTTGGTGGAGACCCTCTGGCTCTACCGCCGGTGGTACGACCCCGAGGCGCGCCTGGCCTTGGTCGGACCGGCCATCACCGGTCCCTACGCCGAAGCGGTGTTGGGGTATGCCAAGGAGCTGGGCCTGGCCGACGCCGTCGACCACGGCGAGCACCTCACCCCCGCCCAACTCGCCGCCTGGTACGCCGACGCCGACGTCTACCTCTGTTTGTCCGACCACGAGGGGTTCTGCACCCCGCTCCTCGAGGCCATGCACTTCGACCTCCCCATCGTGGCCCTGGCTGCCGGGGCGGTGCCCGAGACACTGGGAGATGCCGGGATCCTGATCGAGAGCAAGCGGCCGAGTCTGGCAGCGGCCGCCGTCCACCAGGTCCGGGCCGATCCGTCACTGGCGGAGTTCCTGGCCCGGGCCGGGCGCCGGCGGCTGGAGGCCTTCGTCGGCGACGCCACCCGGGCCCGGTTCATCGAGGTGCTGGGTGCCCTCGACACCAGCCGGTCGGTGCCGGCGTGAAGTTGGTATTCGTCACCCCTCGGTACGGGCCCGAGGTGATCGGCGGGGCGGAGACCGCCGCCCGGATGCTGGCCGAACGGATGACCCTGCGCCCGGACTGGGAGGTGGAGGTACTCACCAGCTGTGCCCTCGACCACCTCACCTGGGAGAACACCGAGCCGGCCGGAACCACCTCGATCAATGGCGTCACCGTACGGCGGTTCCCGACCGTCACCCCCCGGCTGCTCGAATACTTCAAGTTGGACGGCAAGCTCCGGGGATCGCCGACCACCGCCAGCCTGGCCGAGTCGCGCCGCTGGGTGTCGCTCAACGGGCCGATGTGCCCCGGGCTGGTCGATGCGGTGGCGGCCAGCGATGCCGATGTCATCGCCTGCTACCCCTATCTGTTCGCCACTACCGTCGACGCCATCGCCGTCGCCCGGGTGCCGACCGTCCTCCATCCCGCCGCCCACGACGAGCCGGCCCTCTACCTGAAAGCGTTCCGGCAGAGCTTCCACGATATCGACGGGGTGGTGTACCACACCCAGGCCGAACGCCAACTGATGGAAAACGTCTTCGCCATCGGGGCCAAGCCCCAGATCGTTCTCGGGCTGGGGGTGAACGAACCGGCGGGGGCCGGAAGGCGGGGCGGGGAGATCCTCGGGATCGGGGATCGGCCCTACCTCTGTTACCTGGGTCGGGTGGACGAGCACAAGGGTTGCGGGATGCTGGCCGACTACTTCGCCCAGTACAAGGAACGCCACCCGGGCGACCTGGCCCTCGCCTTCGTCGGGCCGGTATCGGACAAGGCCCCCGAGCATCCCGACATGGTGGTCACCGGGACGGTCTCCGAGGCCGACAAGTGGGACATCCTGGCCGACGCCCAGGTGATGGTCTCGCCCTCCGCCTACGAGTCCTTCTCCCTGGTGTTGCTGGAAGCCTGGACCCTCGACGTGCCGGTGCTGGTCAACGCCGGTTGCGCCGCCACCATGGAACACTGTCTCCGGTCCGGCGGCGGGTTGTACTTCGGGTCCTACCGGACCTTCGAGGCCACCGTGGAGAAGCTGGTGCACGACGGGGAGCTCCGGGCCCGGCTCGGGAAGGCCGGCCGCCAATACACCGAGCGCTACTACCGTTGGCCTTCGATCATCGACCGCTACTCCGACTTCCTGGGGGAGGTGGTGGCTCGAGGGCCCCACCCCTCGATCCGCACCGGGCGGCTCCCGCTGGTCACCGACGGCCCCGCCTACCAGCGAGGAGGATGAACCGATGACGCCCGCCGACATCCCCGCCTCCGGCGACGGTCCCGAGCCCGACGAAGAAGAGCTCCTGGCCGCCTTCGACCGGCTGCGCCCCCAGGGGAGTCTGCAATGGGGATTCGACGACGCCATGCGTCGGTTGTCGGAGCGGGGGGAGGGGACCGTGGCGGCCGGGGTGCCCTGGGAGGGCCTGCCCGACGACCTGTGGGAGCGGGGGCGCTCGGCCCGGATCGGCCAGCGGTTCGTGGGGGACGTGGCCGGCGTGCTGGCCTCCATCCTCGCCGCCGATGCCCGGGCGGCCGCCGATGCGGCGATGGATGACCGGCTGGTCGCCGCCTGGGACGCCCTCCGCTACCTGGCGGCCCGGTTGGAGTCGCTGGAGGCCAGGGTCGACCCGGTCGGCGATCTCCTGGCCGGCCCCCAGCTCCCGATCCCCGAGCCCGACGGGTCACGGTGGGCGGAGGCGGTGGGCGGTTGGTTCGCAGCGTCGGACCGGACCCGTCCAGTCATCGTCGGCGAGGCCGGGAACGGGGCGCTGGTGGCGTCGTTGGAAGCAGCCGGCCACCGGGTCCGAGGGGTGGAGCCGCGGGGACAAGCGGTGTGGTCCGCCTTCGCCGATGCCCGGATCGAGGACGGCATCGTGCTGAGCGAGGTCGATGCGTTCCTGGCCACCGCCGAGACGGCCAGCGCCGCCGGGGTGGTCCTGGTCGGGGCGGTCGACCAGCTCGACCTACCCGGCAAGCTCGCGCTGTTGGCCCATGCGGTTCGGGTGGTCGGTCCGGGTGGGACGGTGGCCCTGGTGGTCACCGACCCGGCGAGGTGGGACGAGACCCTCCCGACGGTGGCCCGGGATCTGGCCCCGGGCCGACCGCTGCACCCCGAGACGTGGCTCTATTTATTGTCCCGGTTCGGAGTGATGGATCCGACCTGGCACCGATCGGCGGACGGTTCGGGACACGCACTGGTGGGGAAAACGGCTCCATGAGCGGTGTCCATCAGTTCGTTCCCCTGCTCCACCGCTATGACGCGGTGGGGGAGCACACCCGTGCCCTCCGGCACCGGCTGACCGAAGCCGGGATCACCAGTCGGATCTATACCGAGCTCCCCGATCCCGACACCGCCGAGGAGACCCGCCCGTACCTCGCCTACCCGGAGGAAGCCGAGCCCGGGGACGTGCTGGTGTACCAGTTCGCCACCGAGTCGGTGATGGCCCGATGGCTGGCCGCCCGGCCCGAGCCGCTGGTGGTGAACTACCACAGCGCCACCCCGCCGGGGTACTTCATCCCCTGGAACAACGGCATCGCCCGGTTGCAGGTCCAGAGTCTGCTGGAGCTGGCCGACATCGCCCCCCACGCTGCCCTCGGCATCGCGGTGTCCGAGTTCGATGCCGCCGAGCTCCGGGCGGCCGGCTGCGCCACCACCGTGGTGATCCCGGTGGCCAACGTCACCTCCCCGCCCATCGCCCCCGACCCGGAGACGCTGGAGCGTCTGGCCGGGGAACGCCAGGCCCGGGGCCCTGGTGCTTCCTGGCTGTCGGTCGGGCGGCTGGCCCCCAACAAAGGACATCACCAGGTGGTGGCCGCGCTGTTCGTCGCCCGCATGACCACCGACCCGGGCGCCCATCTGACCCTGGTGGGGACCCCCTCTGAGCCCAACTACGCCCACGCCCTTCGTCGCTTCGCCAACTCGCTCGGGCTCGCCGACGCCGTCGACTTCGTGAGCGGCATCGCCGACACTCAGCTGGCTGCCTACTACCGCGCCTCCGACGTGTTGGTGATGTTGTCGGACCACGAGGGCTTCGGGGTGCCGTTGATCGAGGCCATGGGCCATGGCGTCCCGGTGGTGGCCTACGACGCCGGCGCGGTGGCCGAGATCCTCGGGGACGCCGGCGTGCTCCTCGGGAAGAAACACCCACGTCATGTGGCCTCCGCCGTCCATCGGCTCCTGGCCGATCCCGCCGAAGTGGCCCGGTTGGTGGCCAGGGGCCGGGAGCGGGTGGAGGCCATGGACCTCCCGAACGCGGGGAACCGCCTGGTGGCAGCGGTACGAGCCCTGTCCGACCCGGTGCCGGTGACCGGAGGATCCGAGCCGCCGCCGTCCTGACGCTGCATCAACGCGGGGTGGTGAGCAAGTAGGCTTGCCGACTATGGACGACACCCGTCAAACCCCTCTGCACGTACCCAGCCACCTGTCTGGCGGGGAAACGGCCCGATCCAAGTTCGGCTCCGAGACCGGTCCCGGCTCGGACATATTCCAGCGGTTGTTGAAGGAGCGGATCGTCTTCATCGGCTCCGCCATCGACCAGGACACCGCCAATCTGGTCTGTTCGCAGTTGATCCTGCTGGAGGCCGAGGACAACGAGCGGGACATCTCCGTCTACATCAATTCGCCGGGTGGCTCGGTGACCGACGGGCTGGCCATCTACGACACCATGCAGTTCGTGCGCCCCGACATCCGTACCATCTGCGTCGGTCTGGCTGCCTCGATGGGCCAGTTCCTGCTCTGCTCGGGCACCCCGGGCAAGCGGTTCGCCCTGCCCCACAGCCGGATCCTGATGCACCAGCCTTCCGGCCAGATGCAGGGCCAGGCCTCCGACATCGCCATCCAGGCCGAGCAGATCATCTACCTGAAGCGGATGATGGCCGAGCGGATCGCCTTCCACACCGGCCAGACGGTGGAGCGCATCGAGGCCGACTCCGACCGGGACCGCTGGTTCACCGCCGACGAGGCTCGTGACTACGGCTTCATCGACGAGGTGATCCAGAAGGACGGCGTCGACGGTCCGTCCACCGCGGGGGCCGTGACCAAGTGAGTGTGGGCGCGGTGGAGCCCGCGCCAACCGGTCCGGCGGCGGCAACGACCGGGATGACCAATGACGACGGCACCGCTTCCACCATCGGTGGGAGCACCCGGTTCGTCCATGGGCAGTCCAACCGTCAGGTCACCGTCGTCAACGGCAAGGTCCAGCTCGGGCAACGGCTAAAGGACCTGTGGACCAACCGGGATCTGCTGGTCCTTCTCACCAAGACCCAGCTGAAGGTCAAATACAAGGGCTCGGTGCTCGGCTATGTGTGGTCGATGC